>NZ_JXUP01000025.1 GCF_001891085.1 Campylobacter concisus | reverse complement strand
GAGTGCTGGAGCGAATACAAGTGAGCATGCAGGCATGAGTAGCGATAATTGGGGTGAGAATCCCCAACGCCGTAAACCCAAGGTTTCCTACGCGATGCTCGTCATCGTAGGGTTAGCCGGGTCCTAAGCAAAGTCCGAAAGGGGTATGCGATGGAAAATTGGTTAATATTCCAATGCCAACTATAATGTGCGATGGAAGGACGCTTAGAGTTAAGCAAGCTAGCGGATGGTAGTGCTAGTCGAAAGGTGTAGGTTAAGATCCAGGCAAATCCGGATCTTTTTAAGCCGAGACCCCACAGGCGTTTGAAGTTCTTCGGAATGGATAGCGAATTGCCGATACTGTCGAGCCAAGAAAAGTTTCTAAGTTTAGTTATAGTTGCCCGTACCGTAAACCGACACAGGTGGGTGGGATGAGTATTCTAAGGCGCGTGGAAGAACTCTCTTCAAGGAACTCTGCAAAATAGCACCGTATCTTCGGTATAAGGTGTGCCTAACTTTGTGAAGGATTTACTCCGTAAGCATTGAAGGTTACAACAAAGAGTCCCTCCCGACTGTTTACCAAAAACACAGCACTCTGCTAACTCGTAAGAGGATGTATAGGGTGTGACGCCTGCCCGGTGCTCGAAGGTTAATTGATGACGTTAGCTCTGCGAAGCGTTTGATCGAAGCCCGAGTAAACGGCGGCCGTAACTATAACGGTCCTAAGGTAGCGAAATTCCTTGTCGATTAAATATCGACCTGCATGAATGGCGTAACGAGATGGGAGCTGTCTCGAAGAGGGATCCAGTGAAATTGTAGTGGAGGTGAAAATTCCTCCTACCCGCGGCAAGACGGAAAGACCCCGTGGACCTTTACTACAGCTTGACACTGCTATTGGGATAAAAATGTGCAGGATAGGTGGGAGCTTTGATCCATAGACGCCAGTTTATGGTGAGCCGTTGTTGAGATACCACTCTTTTTTATTCTGATAGCTAACTAGCTTGAGTTATCCTCAAGTAGGACAATGTCTGGTGGGTAGTTTGACTGGGGCGGTCGCCTCCCAAAATGTAACGGAGGCTTACAAAGGTTGGCTCAGAACGGTTGGAAATCGTTCATAGAGTATAAAGGCATAAGCCAGCTTAACTGCGAGACATACACGTCAAGCAGAGACGAAAGTCGGTCTTAGTGATCCGGTGGTTCTGTGTGGAAGGGCCATCGCTCAAAGGATAAAAGGTACCCCGGGGATAACAGGCTGATCTCCCCCAAGAGCTCACATCGACGGGGAGGTTTGGCACCTCGATGTCGGCTCATCGCATCCTGGGGCTGGAGCAGGTCCCAAGGGTATGGCTGTTCGCCATTTAAAGCGGTACGCGAGCTGGGTTCAGAACGTCGTGAGACAGTTCGGTCCCTATCTGCCGTGGGCGTAAGAAGATTGAGGAGAGTTGACCCTAGTACGAGAGGACCGGGTCGAACCAACCACTGGTGTACGAGTTGTTCTGCCAAGAGCACCGCTCGGTAGCTATGTTGGGATGTGATAACTGCTGAAAGCATCTAAGCAGGAAGCCAACTCCAAGATGAATCTT
>NZ_JXUP01000024.1 GCF_001891085.1 Campylobacter concisus | reverse complement strand
AAAATTGGCTGAAGCTGAAAACGTTTAATTATAATTTGTAATTATGATGAGTTGAAGCATTTTTACACTCTAAAGGCTCTTTAGAAGTTAAATTTTATGGATCAAATAAAAATTTACTCAAAACTATCCGCTATAATAAAGTTTCACGTATCCCTTGTTCTTTGATAAAATTTTAAATTTTTTTTCTGTGTTCTTCTTGATAGATATTGTCCCCCCCCAAACACGGCGCCCCACCGCTCTGCGGTGTGTGCCGTGTTTTCTTTTCTCCCCTTTTAGTTTATTCTCTTTTTATTATCTTTTTTCTTTCTCGATCTTTTTATCTTCTTTAGTTGTTTTTTGTTTGCGTTGTGGCGATAGTTTCTGCGATTGCTCGAATATCTTAAAACTTATAATTATGTCTTTTTGCTAGCTATCGCCACGCAAACACTACGCGGACGAAAAACGCGAAAGCGTTTTGAGCGTGCTGAAGCGTCCTTAATCTAACCTTAATTATTTAACTTTCTCTTTTTTGCTTAATATTCTCTTGTTTAAAACGTTTTAACAAAAACAAGCAAATTTAAAAAAAGTCGAATGACAAAAGAAAGGATAAAAAAATGTTAAGACAAACAATAGACGGACTTTATGCAAAAAGTCTTACTTTTTCTAGTGGTAGTGATGAAGATGCTTTACTTCCGCTTTTAGCTGGCAAAGTTGAAAGTTATTCAGTCTTTGGCGATGGTGGCACTGCTTTAGCTTCAACACCTGATCCACTTAATCGTAAAAATGTGATCGTTGGTGTTAAGACTGCGACTGGTAGAATTTCTACTATGGTAACTGTTCCACACGTTAAAACAAAGTTATATGTTTCAAAATTTTCCTTTCTGATTTTACTTGGAAAATTAGAT
>NZ_JXUP01000023.1 GCF_001891085.1 Campylobacter concisus | reverse complement strand
AAATATCTCTTAGTTTTATGCTTTATACGAGTATTGACTAAAACACCAAATATGATAGACTCCAAACCCAAATTTACCCAAAAAGGACAAAAATGAAAAAGATTATATTCTCACTATTAGCAGCAGCTTCTACATTACTAGCAGCCATAAATTTAAACACCGCCACAAAAGAAGAGTTAATGAGTTTAGATGGCATAGGATCTTCAAAGGCAGATGCAATAATAGAGTATAGAAAAGCAAATAAATTTAACTCAATAGAAGATATAAAAAATGTAAATGGTATAGGCGACAAGACATTTGAAAATCTAAAATCAGATATATCAGTATCAGGCACTACAAAGATAGATGACACAAAATCAAAAATAAAATCTAAAAAGATGAGATAAAAGAAAAAGCAAGTAAAAGAGCGATGAAGTAAAAGAGAAAAAAGATAGTGCTAAAGATGATAGTATAAAAGAGATAAAAGATAATAAAGAAAAGCTAAAAGATAAAGCACAAAAGAGTAAAGCTAAAAAAGAGAAAAGCAAAGAGTAATATAAAGCTAGAAATTTATAAAAATTCGAAATTTCTAGCTTTTAACGACATAAACC
>NZ_JXUP01000022.1 GCF_001891085.1 Campylobacter concisus | reverse complement strand
ATACGTTCCCCGGGTCTTGTACTCACCGCCCGTCACACCATGGGGAGTTGATTTCACTCGAAGCCGGAATACTAAATTAGTTACCGTCCACAGTGGAATCAGCGACTGGGGTGAAGTCGTAACAAGGTAACCGTAGGAGAACCTGCGGTTGGATCACCTCCTTTCTAGAGTACATATAGATATTCTCTCACAAGATATCTATAAGAAGATATTCTCAATCATCCTTGTTTAGTTTTGAAAGATTGATAGACCTATAGGGGCCTATAGCTCAGCTGGTTAGAGTGCACCCCTGATAAGGGTGAGGTCACAAGTTCAAGTCTTGTTAGGCCCACCAGAGAATTTAATTGGGGAATTAGCTCAGCTGGGAGAGCGCCTGCTTTGCACGCAGGAGGTCAGCGGTTCGATCCCGCTATTCTCCACCATAAAATAGTTTAACTATATTAAGTCTAATTAGAGAGCTTAAAAATTAAACTTTCTAATTAGACTTTTGTCTAAATGTTCTTTTAATTAATATTGTTAATAGTCACAAGCAAGTTTTAAAAACAATTTTACAGGACTTGTTAAAGATTTAAATTTCTATTCTCTTTGCATTTAATGCAGAAGTTTGACATCACAAACTATTTAGGATTTAAAACTTATCTAAATAGTTGTCAATGCTTTCCGTCTTGAGAGCTAGAATTTAAATATAGTAACATAAAGTTATCTTTAACAAGGAAGTGATGCGAATTAGAATAATCTAATATAGAAAAGGTAAGCTACAAAGAGCAAGTGGTGGATGCCTTGGCTAGTAGAGGCGATGAAAGACGTGCCAGGCTGCGATAAGTCTCGGGGAGCCGTCAAGGGGCTTTGATCCGGGAATTTCTGAATGGGGCAACCCAACTAATAGAGATATTAGTTACCGTATAACGGAGCGAACGAGGGGAATTGAAACATCTTAGTACCCTCAGGAAAAGAAATCAAAAGAGATTACGCTAGTAGCGGCGAGCGAACGCGTAAGAGGGCAAACCGTTAGTTTACTAACGGGGTTGTAGGACTGCAATATAGACTAAACTTAGCTAATAGAATAATCTGGAAAGATTAAGCATAGAGGGTGATACTCCCGTATATGAAAGCTTTGTTTTACTTGCTAAGCTCTTCGACGTTTTCAGGCACACTTAAGAAATTTGCTATTTTGTCGCTGAAATTTGGAAATTTACT
>NZ_JXUP01000021.1 GCF_001891085.1 Campylobacter concisus | reverse complement strand
GTTTTAGTCAATACTCGTATAAAGCATAAACTAAGAGATATTTATAAGCATAGAGATAAAGAGTCTGATTATTTAAAATATAAATAAATGTAATATTTGATATTTTGTTATAAATTAAAAAATAATATTAAAAGAAGATTGTTTAGATAAAGAAGATTAAAAACTAACAAAGCCCGCAACGACCTACTTTTCCAACATCCCAGTAAGGGAGAGTATCATCAGCCAGGACGAGCTTAGCTTCTTGGTTCGAGATGGAGCAAGGCGTTTCCTCGTCTGTATAGTCACGGGCAGTGTTAAATAAAAGATATATCATATAAATCTCTTATTTAACACTACTTGATAAAGTTAAAAGTCATAAACAAAGTTTTATAAAAACATATCTTATTAAGTTTTATCCTTAACAAGGAAGTGATGCTTATTAAAAGATAAGCAGACGAGCTATTAGTACTGGTCAGCTAAAGGACTTTCATCCATTACACACCCAGCCTATCAAACACATAGTCTATATGAGCTCTTAAAAGAAGATTCATCTTGGAGTTGGCTTCCTGCTTAGATGCTTTCAGCAGTTATCACATCCCAACATAGCTACCGAGCGGTGCTCTTGGCAGAACAACTCGTACACCAGTGGTTGGTTCGACCCGGTCCTCTCGTACTAGGGTCAACTCT
>NZ_JXUP01000020.1 GCF_001891085.1 Campylobacter concisus | reverse complement strand
AACTCTAAGCGTCCTTCCATCGCACATTATAGTTGGCATTGGAATATTAACCAATTTTCCATCGCATACCCCTTTCGGACTTTGCTTAGGACCCGGCTAACCCTACGATGACGAGCATCGCGTAGGAAACCTTGGGTTTACGGCGTTGGGGATTCTCACCCCAATTATCGCTACTCATGCCTGCATGCTCACTTGTATTCGCTCCAGCACTCCTTACCGGTATACCTTCAACGCAAATACAACGCTCTCCTACCACTTAGTAAAACTAAGTCTAAAGCTTCGGTACTCATTTTAGCCCCGTTATATTTTCCGCGCAGAATCACTAGACCAGTGAGCTATTACGCTTTCTTTAAAGGATGGCTGCTTCTAAGCCAACCTCCTGGTTGTTTAAGTAACTCCACATCGTTTTCCACTTAAATGAGATTTAGGGACCTTAGCTGTTAGTCTGGGTTGTTCCCCTCTCGACGACGGATTTTATCACTCGCCGCCTGACTGCCATGATTACACACTAGGTATTCGGAGTTTGATAGGGTTTGGTACATTGGTGTATGCCCTAGCCCATTCAGTGCTCTACCCCCTAGTGTTACTACATGACGCTATACCTAAATATATTTCGGAGAGAACCAGCTATCACGATGTTTGATTGGCCTTTCACCCCTATCCACAAGTCATCCCATAGCTTTTCAACGCTAGCGGGTTCGGTCCTCCACCGGCTCTTACACCGGTTTCAACCTGCTCATGGATAGATCACATCGTTTCGGGTCTGCAACGTCTGACTAAACGCCCTATTAAGACTCGCTTTCGCTACGGCTCCGGGTTTCCTTAACCTTGCCAGACATCACAACTCGCAGGCTCATTATGCAAAAGGCAGTCCATCACCCTGATAAATCATAGGGCTCTGAATGATTGTAAGCAAATGGTTTCAGGTTCTATTTCACTCTGATCACCTCAGTTCTTTTCACCTTTCCCTCACGGTACTTGTACACTATCGGTCTAGT
>NZ_JXUP01000019.1 GCF_001891085.1 Campylobacter concisus | reverse complement strand
TATCAGCTAGTTGGTGAGGTAATGGCTCAACCAAGGCTAATGACGCATAACTGGTCTGAGAGGATGATCAGTCACACTGGAACTGAGACACGGTCCAGACTCCTACGGGAGGCAGCAGTAGGGAATATTGCTCAATGGGGGAAACCCTGAAGCAGCAACGCCGCGTGGAGGATGACACTTTTCGGAGCGTAAACTCCTTTTGTTAGGGAAGAACAATGACGGTACCTAACGAATAAGCACCGGCTAACTCCGTGCCAGCAGCCGCGGTAATACGGAGGGTGCAAGCGTTACTCGGAATCACTGGGCGTAAAGGACGCGTAGGCGGATTATCAAGTCTCTTGTGAAATCCTATGGCTTAACCATAGAACTGCTTGGGAAACTGGTAATCTAGAGTGAGGGAGAGGCAGATGGAATTGGTGGTGTAGGGGTAAAATCCGTAGAGATCACCAGGAATACCCATTGCGAAGGCGATCTGCTGGAACTCAACTGACGCTAATGCGTGAAAGCGTGGGGAGCAAACAGGATTAGATACCCTGGTAGTCCACGCCCTAAACGATGTATACTAGTTGTTGCTAAGCTAGTCTTGGCAGTAATGCACCTAACGGATTAAGTATACCGCCTGGGGAGTACGGTCGCAAGATTAAAACTCAAAGGAATAGACGGGGACCCGCACAAGCGGTGGAGCATGTGGTTTAATTCGAAGATACGCGAAGAACCTTACCCGGACTTGATATCTAACAAATCATCTAGAGATAGAAGAGTGTCTGCTTGCAGAAATGTTAAGACAGGTGCTGCACGGCTGTCGTCAGCTCGTGTCGTGAGATGTTGGGTTAAGTCCCGCAACGAGCGCAACCCACGTCATTAGTTGCTAACAGTTCGGCTGAGCACTCTAATGAGACTGCCTTCGTAAGGAGGAGGAAGGTGTGGACGACGTCAAGTCATCATGGCCCTTATGTCCGGGGCGACACACGTGCTACAATGGCATATACAATGAGAAGCAATATCGCGAGATGGAGCAAATCTATAAAATATGTCCCAGTTCGGATTGGAGTCTGCAACTCGACTCCATGAAGCCGGAATCGCTAGTAATCGTAGATCAGCCATGCTACGGTGAATACGTTCCCGGGTCTTGTACTCACCGCCCGTCACACCATGGGAGTTGATTTCACTCGAAGCCGGAATACTAAATTAGTTACCGTCCACAGTGGAATCAGCGACTGGGGTGAAGTC
>NZ_JXUP01000018.1 GCF_001891085.1 Campylobacter concisus | reverse complement strand
AAGGTGGCATGCTAAATTTTAAAAAGCTATCCATAAAGTCTTTGCTCTTTTTGCCGTCTTTGTCTATCTCACCAAAGAGTAGCTTTAACATTTTTAGATTGCGCTCCATCATCTTTTTAAATGAGAGTTCGTCTTCTTCATCTGAATACTTACCGACAAACCCAGTCGTTAGATCTACATAGACAAGGTCTCTTTTATACTTAACATACTCTTGCATATATTCAGGCATACCAGATAGATCAGAGTCGCTTGCTTTGTTGAAATTTGCTCCAAATTTCATCTCACCCATAAGCTCAAATAGCTCAAATGCCCTACTAAATTCTTTACTATCTACGCTCTTATCAAAGCCTTGCTTCTTTCCAAAAACGGTGGTTTCACCTTCTTTGACGTCAAGGTTGCTATTTATAACGGCTGCTAAAAGTCCGCCTCTAGTTATAGAGCCATCTTTGTTTGTGTATCTTTCGCCGTGTGGATCGATAAAAACACCACTTCCCACACTCTCTTTGCCACCATTATTGTTGTTAAAGATATCTGTTGTTGGCTTTAGTGGCTGCATGCCATCTCCGCCATCAAAGCTTGGGTTGAA
>NZ_JXUP01000017.1 GCF_001891085.1 Campylobacter concisus | reverse complement strand
GGACGGCTGGCTGTGGCACACCTTCGCGCCGCTGCTGGCGCTGACCAACGCGATCGATCAGGCGGAAGGTACGGT
This sequence comes from Campylobacter concisus, assembly GCF_001891085.1. Lineage (NCBI taxonomy): Bacteria > Pseudomonadati > Campylobacterota > Epsilonproteobacteria > Campylobacterales > Campylobacteraceae > Campylobacter > Campylobacter concisus. The sequence goes on along the minus strand of NZ_JXUP01000017.1, from coordinate 579 downwards.
CGCTGCTCGCTTCGATGTCGACTCCAGGGCGATGCGGAAGCTCACCGTCGACATGGTGGTCTTCGCCGCCATTGAGGTTGAGAACCTCAGCGGCGTGACGGACGTCAGGGCGCTGTTCGACTCGAGGATGCTGCTCAAGCTCCCGTAGTCGCGACGGCTGGGAAGTCACCTGCGGACAGGCGAAGCACTCCGGAGCCGCGCGGACAAGTCGGTACCAGCCAACGAGTTACGCTAGGGGCATCGAATCTCCGGATTCGGTGCCCCTTGACACACCCGCAGTTGCAGTGAAAACTGACTACGTGACGGGGCGTGAGCCTTCTGCTACGACTCCGAGTCACTGCTTCCAACAAGCCGCGCAGCGGCATCATCAGGGGGTTGCATGAATGGCAATGCGCTCATCGAGAGGGTCCTTCCCGCGCAGTCGCACGCCACGCCGGCAGACCGGCTGGGATTTCGGACCCGGCGGGCTCCAAGCTCTCCTCGCCGCGACGGGGACGGCGATAATGGGAACGGGGAGCCTCGTGAATCAGGACGGGGTGACGCTGGTGAGGCTGAGGGGTAATCTCACCCTCGGCTTCG
>NZ_JXUP01000016.1 GCF_001891085.1 Campylobacter concisus | reverse complement strand
CCAAGCTCTCCTCGCCGCGACGGGGACGGCGATAATGGGAACGGGGAGCCTCGTGAATCAGGACGGGGTGACGCTGGTGAGGCTGGAGGGGTAATCTCACCCTCGGCTTCGGTGAGGTCCCAGCTGCGGGCAACGCAGCGCGGGTGGCGGTCGGTGTCGGTGTGACGACCGCGGAAGCCTTCGCCATCGGCGCTACGGCGATTCCCTCGCCGCTGGCCGATTCCGAGTGGGACGGCTGGCTGTGGCACACCTTCGCGCCGCTGCTGGCGCTGACCAACGCGATCGATCAGGCGGAAGGTACGGTCGCTGCTCGCTTCGATGTCGACTCCAGGGCGATGCGGAAGCTCACCGTCGACATGGTGGTCTTCGCCGCCATTGAGGTTGAGAACCTCAGCGGCGTGACGGACGTCAGGGCGCTGTTCGACTCGAGGATGCTGCTCAAGCTCCCGTAGTCGCGACGGCTGGGAAGTCACCTGCGGACAGGCGAAGCACTCCGGAGCCGCGCGGACAAGTCGGTACCAGCCAACGAGTTACGCTAGGGGCATCGAATCTCCGGATTCGGTGCCCCTTGACACACCCGCAGTTGCAGTGAAAACTGACTACGTGACGGGGCGTGAGCCTTCTGCTACGACTCCGAGTCACTGCTTCCAACAAGCCGCGCAGCGGCATCATCAGGGGGTTGCATGAATGGCAATGCGCTCATCGAGAGGGTCCTTCCCGCGCAGTCGCACGCCACGCCGGCAGACCGGCTGGGATTTCGGACCCGGCGGGCTCCAAGCTCTCCTCGCCGCGACGGGGACGGCGATAATGGGAACGGGGAGCCTCGTGAATCAGGACGGGGTGACGCTGGTGAGGCTGAGGGGTAATCTCACCCTCGGCTTCGGTGAGGTCCCAGCTGCGGGCAACGCAGCGCGGGTGGCGGTCGGTGTCGGTGTGACGACCGCGGAAGCCTTCGCCATCGGCGCTACGGCGATTCCCTCGCCGCTGGCCGATGCCGAGTGGGACGGCTGGCTCTGGCATACCTTCGCCCCGCTGGTCGCGCTGACCAACGCGATCGAGCAGAGCGAGGGGACGTCGGCAGTGAGAATCGACGTGGACTCCAGGGCGATGCGTAAGCTCACCGTCGATATGGTCGTCTTCGCTGCTATCGAGGTCGAGAACCTCAGCGGCGTGACGGACGTTCGAGCGCTGTTCGACTCGAGGATGCTGCTGAAGCTCCCGTAGTGGCGACTGCTGGCGAAGGCACAGGCGAGGAATCGTTACACTCCGGCGCAGCGCGGACAAGTCGGTAGCCAGCAACGAGTTGCACGAGGGGCGGCACGGTCTATGACCGGCCGCCCCTTGACACACCCGCAGTTGCAGTGAAACCTGACTACGTGACGGGGCGTGAGCCTTCTGCTACGACTCCGAGTCACTGCTTCCAACAAGCCGCGCAGCGGCTTCATCAGGGGGTTGCATGAATGGCAATGCGCTCATCGAGAGGGTCCTTCCCGCGCAGTCGCACGCCACGCCGGCAGACCGGCTGGGATTTCGGACCCGGCGGGCTCCAAGCTCTCCTCGCCGCGACGGGGACGGCAATCATGGGGACGGGGAGCCTCGTGAATCAGGACGGGATAACGCTGGTGAGGCTGAGGGGTAACCTCACCCTCGGCTTCGGTGAGGTCCCAGCTGCGGGCAACGCAGCGCGGGTGGCGGTCGGTGTCGGTGTGACGACCGCGGAAGCCTTCGCCATCGGCGCTACGGCGATTCCCTCG
>NZ_JXUP01000015.1 GCF_001891085.1 Campylobacter concisus | reverse complement strand
CTGTTCCTTTTAAGATGGCTTGTTGTAAAGCTGAGATATCAGCTACTGTTTCGTTATTGTTAGAGTCTTGATCTAGAGTTAGAGTATCTTTACCTATTAAAGTTATATCTTTACCATCAGTTTGAGTTATTGTTACTTTAGAGTTAGAACCCTCTGTAACTATCTTTTCGTTTTGATCGATGTCTTCAGCGCCAAGATCTTCTACTTCTGTAGTTGCATCGTTAAGGACTATTACGCTTTCCTCTTGTAGCACTTTTAACCCGCTCCAGCTTATTTATCGTATTTAAATTGTTTTGATTTCATAAATCGGCAAATTATATATATTTTTAAGAGACTTGTCTATTGTACTTTGGTGCTAATTGGATATATTGAAGTAAAAATTCTTAAATTTGCTAGTTAAATTTGAGTTTTAAGATGATTCAATTAGAAATTTAGTGAGATAAAAATATCCCAAAGGAAAATTCCTTTGGGATTAAAGTATCTAGTTGAAATTTAAATATCAACGTGTACTTGGTTTTGTTGGACTTCCAGAGTTACAGTTTTTCCACCCACTGTGTTAGTATAAACATTGTAGTCAATACCATCAGCAGTTGTAGTACCTGAAGCTAACCAACCATTACTCTTAAGAGCAAGATTATCGTTACCATCGCCATCTATTCTTAGCTTGTTCCTATCATCAGTCATATCTAGAACATCTTTAGCTGATAGATTTATGTTATGGCTACCTTCGGTTAGATCTAGTTTTTCGATATTCTTAACTTTGCTAAAGTCTAAAGTATCATCAGCGATTTTTAATGTATCATCTCCAGTTCCGCCGTTGATAGTTGTATTATTTAGGTTTACACCTTGTTTGATTGAGATAAGATCATTGCCAATTCCACCTTCTATATTAGCATCATTAAATATTCCAGAGTTAACAAAAATTTCATCATCTCCGCCTCCAGCAAATATACCACCATGTATACTACCATTTTCATTTTTACCATTAAATACGGCTCCATTTACATATATTTGATCATTTCCTCCATTAATATTATCATCCGCATTGTCACCGTATACCCTAGAGGAATTAAATGTAGAGCCACTATTTAAATATATTTTATCTGCACCAGTTCCAGCAGCTATAAATGAATCATCTTGGAATATAGTTCCCTCTTTTACTGTAATTTCATCACTTCCGCCACCAGTGATTACGCTAGATAATCTACCATCATCGCTTTTCATGAAAGTAGTATTTGTTATAGTTACACGATCTGTCTCATTAGCAGTGTATCCTGCATCATCGGTATATAACGTAGATCCCTTAAATGTTATGCGGTCAGTATTACTATTGCCTTTAAGCTCTATAGTATCCTCTCCAGCGCCCATCTGTATAACAGTACGAGTGAGTGTTACTCCACTAGCTATATTTACGGTATCAGAACCAGCACCAGTGTTGATGTTTGACTGAGTAGCAGATGGTGTAGTCGCTGGCGCAGTGATATCGCTACCAATGTTTACTATGTCATTCTCAGCTCCGGTAGTTACATCAACCTTCTTCACTGTCGCTCCAGCATTGATATTGACTTTACCTACGCCACCGCCAGTTTTTATAGAAACATTATCTATAGTCGCTCCAGAATTTATATTTACCTCATCGTAGCCTGAGCCCAAATCAACATTAGAATTTGTGATAGAACCATCTACATTAAGAATATCTTTTCCACCGTAAGTTTGTATTTCGGCGTTTTTGACGGTAGCGCCTGCTTTAACGTTTATGGTATCTTCTGAATCATTTCCATGATCTGATCTTATATAAGTTTTATGCTCCCTAAAGCCGTTAAGACGAGCATCTTGGTCGCCAAATACCGCACCGGACTCTATATTTACTTCATTTTTACCCTTCTCTAGTCCGATCTCTGCTTCGCTAAACGTACCGCCCCTTACATTCACAGTATCATTGCCGTCGCCGGTATAAATTCTCGTGCCGGTTAAATTTGCTCCGGCATTTATATTTATCTCGTCGTTACCGCCATCCATATTCACAAGAGAATCTTTAAATGTAGCATTATCTATTGTTAAAGTATCTTTACCATCGCCCATATCTGCTTTGAATTTTACCGTAGCTCCGCCGTGCATCTTTATCTCATCATCTCCACCGTGAGTTTGAAGATTATTGCCGACGTTAGTATAAGTAAAGTCGCCCGCTATATCTATAACGTCTTTATTTTGGCTACCCATAAGGCTCTTTACTCTAGCTTCGCCGCTTTGATGGAAATTCATATATTGCTTGCCTAGAGATTGAGAAGCTTGTATCGTTATATCTTTTAATACGGCGTTTCCGGTTACGTTTAGAGTAGCTTTATCTGTTGATTCACCGCCTTCAAACTGCAATGTAGTGCCATCCAACTCGGCATTATCTTTGATTTCTATCTTATCATCCGCTCCGGCTCCAGTGTTAAAATTACCACCTTTAGCCTTAACATTGTCGCTTATAGTTATAGTATCGCTACCTTGTTCCCCTTGAAGATACGTGTTGTTTAAGATTGCATTGCCGCTTACCGTTATAGTATCGTCACCGCTTCCGCTCCTATTGAATCCACCGGTTAAATTTGCGTTTCCGGTTATGGTTATATCATCATTACCATTACCGGACACAATATTAGTGTACTTAAGTTTCGCATCCTCGATTTTTACAGTATCTTTAGCCCCGCCAACCGCATTAGCATTAGCATCACCGGTATCTATATTTACGCTATTTAATTCAGTCCTTGCACCTGAAATAGTTATCTGGTCATTTCCTGATCTTTGTGAACCATTCATAACTCCACCATCGCCAAGTATATTGCTGTTAGTAATTTTTCCATTGTTTATAGAAATTTTATCGTTACCAGCTCCGCCTTGGATAGTCGAGTCACTGATGTTTGCGTTATCACCGATAGTAATTTCATCAGTGCCGCCGCCGCCACTTATTACAGAGCCACCACTCATTTGTAAATTTTTACCTATTGTGATTTTATCGTTTCCATCGCCATCATTATTTTTAATGTCTCCATTATTTCCCCAGTCGCCGTGTATGCCAGAAGTATTGCTAAGAATTAAATCATCGCCAGCTTCAATTTTATCATCTCCACTGCCACCTTGTATATCAGCCCAGTCTTTCACAGTAACTTTGTTGGCGATATTTATCTTATCTTTATCTGCTTGATCACTATCACCTGTTTGAATGTCAGAAGCAGAAATTTCAGCACCTTCACCTATATTTAAAATATCATCACCATTATCTAAATTTATATGAGTACCTCCTTTAACAGTACCATTTATATTTAGCGTATCTTCATCATCCCCCATAATAACTCTAGCATGATCCAATGTGGCACCTTTTTCTAAGGTTATAAAATCCTTTCCGCCATGAACCCCTATTTCAGTATTAGTAACGGTGGCACCAGATTTGATATTTACTACATCATCGCCATTTTCTAAATTTATATAAGAATTTTTGTATTCACCGGCATTCATATTTAGTGTGTCTTCGCCGGCTCCAGTTAGGATACTATTTCCATTGAGTCCTTGGTTTATATTTACATAGTCATCATTATCAACGATTTTGCCGTCAGCTTGAGAGTTAGCGATCTCTTCGTTATCTGTAGTTACATTTAGGGTTAGTTTTCTTTTATATATACCGTACTGAACTCCATTTATATCAGAATACTTACTTCCATCTTGTTCGCCTTGGTTCTGATTAGCACCCATCTGAGTAGGATTATTAGCTAGATCAACGCCTTTAAGTCCGTAGTTGTTTATTGTTTCTACTTTTACTCGAAGGTTATTGATTTGGTTTGCATCGGCAAGATTTACGATAGTGCCACGCGTCCAGTTGATACCATCAAGAGAATACTCTACAGAGTTTGCATTATAATCTACTCCAGCTACTCCGCCACTAAAGTTTAAATTTAATGTAGTAGGTCTAGATGTCAAGGTAGTAGGCAAGGATAGCCTGTAAGTCATAACACCACCTTCCATAGTATCTGAAGAAGTTATGTTTATGCTAAATCTAGGTAGAACTCCAGCACCAGCCCCAGTAGCAGCACTTCCTCCACTTACACCAAGAGCATTATCTGCAGCTCCTGCTAGAGCTAAAGCATCTATGCTTGCTACATTAGCATTTATGTTACTAATGTGGCCTCCTTCAGCAAAGCTAGCAGCACCAAGGCTTACACCATCTCCACCAGCATTACCTGCTTGTGGACCACCTGCAGCAGTTTCTTCTAGAGCATTAAGATCTGTTCCTTTTAAGATGGCTTGTTGTAAAGCTGAGATATCAGCTACTGTTTCGTTATTGTTAGAGTCTTGATCTAGAGTTAGAGTATCTTTACCTATTAAAGTTATATCT
>NZ_JXUP01000014.1 GCF_001891085.1 Campylobacter concisus | reverse complement strand
CAAAATGGCAACTAATGAAACTAATTTTTCATGTTTATCCTTTTTAAAAATAAGTATTTGGTTCAGATACTCCTAACAACATAACAGTAGACAATACAAAGATAACATCTGTACATAGTGGAGTTGGAAACGATAATGTTGATGCTAAGAATGGGGCTGAATTAGTAGAAATTTTTGGTGGTTCTGGAAATGATGATATAACCGTAAATAATTCTACGGTAAGTGGACGAGCTATCAAGAATGATGAAGGAAGGATAATTAGATACGAAGCTATCAAAGGTGGTGATGGCGTAGATACAATCTCTATACAGAATGAATCCAAGGTAAGAGGTAATATATATGGCAATGCTGGAAAAGATAATTTATCCTTAGAAGGCGGTGCGAAAGTATATGGAGCAATATATGGCGATACAAAGACAATGAATGATATATATGAAATGGATGAACAAGCAAAGCACGGCAAGCATATAAATATAATCGACAAAGGTGCCGATGCCGATACTATAACTTTAAGCGGTGCGGGAACCAGTGCGAAGAATATATTTGCCGGAGACGGCGATGATAAGATCGTGGTAAAAGATGGCGCAAAAGTAACAGGAGAAGTAAGGGGCGACGAAGGCGATGATAAAATAACCGTATCTGACAACCAAACATACGTTAGCGGTATAAACGGTAGAGGCGGCGACGATACTATCCTAGTAGAAAAGGGCGCAAGCGTAGACGGTATAGTCGGAAGATGGGGTAATGATGATATAACCATAACTGGAAAGGGTACTACGGTAAAAGAATATATTCACGGCGACGACGGTAACGATACGATTAAAGTTTTGGACGGTGCCGTCGTTAAGGGCGATATTGAAAATAATACTGAAGGTAAGATCGGCAGCATTGAAGGCAATGCTGGTAACGATATTATAGAAATCGATGGAGGAGTTAACAAAGAAGGTTATGTTGGCGGTAAAATTATTAGTGGAGACGGCGATGATATCGTTACGATAAGGAATACAAATCTAGACAAAGTCGACGATAACTACTACAATAAAAACGTCAAGGTCGATACTGGAACTGGCAACGATACTGTAAATTTATATAACGTTACTGTAAACGATACTAATATCTGGACGAAAGAGGGCAACGATACTATAAATGCTACTGATACTACATTTAAAACAACGCAAGGAACCGGAATAGGAACTGGAAGCGGTAATGACGTTATAAATATAAATTCAGGGTCTAATTTCGAAAGCGGTACGCATATAAGTGCAGGCGAAGGTAACGATATTATAAATATAAATTCTGGAGCCAATTTAAACGGCGGTCACGTTTATGGATATGAAGGAAACGATACTATAAATATAAATTCTGGAGCTACTTTGACGAACTCTTCAGTGCGAGGCAATGAGGGCAATGATACTATAAGTATAAGTGGCGGAGCTACTATAAATAATTCAGGTAGCATAGCTATAAACGGAGATGAAGGCAATGATACTTTAGTTTTGAAAAACGGAGCTTCTGCTGGATTTAATAACTTAAATTTTGAAAACAAAGTATCTATAACTCATACAAACGGAGACGTAAATATAACCAATATGGAAGGCGATAAAACCGTGGATCTATCCCAGTTATCTGCTATAACGGATAAAAACGTAAAATCGGTAGATATGACGAGTATAAACGGCGCAAAACTAAACATTACTGCACAAGACGTGCTAGATATCAATAAAACTACCGGCAATACTCTTACCGTAAAAGGCGGTAGCGACGATACCGTTCATAAGACGGATACGTCTTCATGGCAAAACAATAATGACGGAACGTATTCTACGACCGTAAATGGCGAAACGGTAAGTATTAAAATAGAAAATAACGTTATATCGGATTTATAATATCTTATTTAAAACCCAAGAATTTCTTGGGTTTTTTATTTAAATAATTTTATTTGTAGTTTTTGATTTTTACCCTTTGGCGAGCCATAGAAATAAGCAAGAATATTAATTAATCTTTTTTAAAAGACATTCACTAAAAATATGTAAATTAAAAAATTATTGATGTTTTTAAATTTTTGATTATAAATTTATAGTATTTATAATAGTTAGTATAACTGGGATGTGTTTTTACTATTAGATTAAAAAGAAAAAGCCATAAGATTAGTAAATAAAAATGCACAGAACGCAGTCATAACATGATTTTAGAAGTTAAAGATGATACGCTAGTACTTTAAATTATATAAAGTTGATTTAATTCCAAGGAAAAAGTCTTTGGGTTAATCTTTTTGTATAACTAAAATCTTATAAAATTTTTTATCTTTTCTATTTGTTATAAATCTACGAAATTATATTAAACAACCTGTTTTAAAGCTATTTCGCCTATTTTTTATATATTATAAAAATCTCACACTGTACCCCAGTACAATAGACATATACTTCTAAAATTTATATAATTCATTCAAAATTTCAAATACTATAAACAATAAGGAGAATGTGATGGCTAAAGAAGCTGGAGTAGTTAAAAGTGTAACTGGGGGAAGCGTAAGAGCTATTAATGATGCAACTGGTGAAGTAAGACATCTTAGCGTTGGAGACATCGTCTATCAAAACGAAAAGATAGTCACAGATAGTGCTGACTCTAAAGTAACAATAACTCAAACTGATGGTAAAGATATAACTTTAATAGGTAAAGATACTCTAACTCTAGATCAAGACTCTAACAATAACGAAACAGTAGCTGATATCTCAGCTTTACAACAAGCCATCTTAAAAGGAAC
>NZ_JXUP01000013.1 GCF_001891085.1 Campylobacter concisus | reverse complement strand
GTCTAGTGGCTCAGGACTCTACTTTCTCTGTGTAGAAACAGAGGTTCAAATCCTCTAAGGGTCGCCAGATATTTTWAAWTTTAGGTCGCTTAGCTCAGTTGGTAGAGCGCCACCCTTACAAGGTGGATGTCATAAGTTCGAGTCTTATAGCGACCACCATTTTAGGTGCAGCGGTAGTTCAGTTGGTTAGAATGCCGCCCTGTCACGGCGGAGGTCGCGGGTTCGAGCCCCGTCCGCTGCGCCATCATTTATTCTTTGACTTTCATTTTCACTGTTACTATAATTCTTAAAGCAAGTTTATTTTATTGAAAATTTATATTTTTAAAATTTATGTATAAAATAAATTGAACAATAAAATCTAATTTATCGCTACCAAATCACATATATTTAAAAATAAATCTTTTCTAAAATTTCTAAATAATTGATACAAGACAAATCAAAATTAATATTTTTATCTCTAAGTTATCAAAAAATCAATATAATCGTAAAAATTTAATAAGGGAAATTTATGGCATTTGAAAATGTATTAAAAGCGATTGAAGATATAAAAAATGGCAAAATGGTAATTATGGTCGATGACGAAGACCGTGAGAATGAAGGAGACTTAGTCTTTTCAGCGGCAAGCAGCGATATGCAAAAGGTAAATTTTGCGATCACTCATGCAAAAGGTGTGCTTTGCCTTGCAATGGATGAAGCAAATGCAAAAAGACTTGATTTGCCGCTAATGGTTTCTAAAAATACATCTAGTCATGAAACCGCATTTACTGTCACAATTGACGCAAAGGAAGCAACGACAGGCGTAAGTGCTTATGAGCGAGATATGACGATTAGACTTGCTGCTAGTACTGATTCAGTGCCTGAAAATTTTGTAAGGCCTGGGCATATATTTCCGCTTATTGCAAAAAAAGGTGGTGTCCTCGTTCGCACAGGTCACACTGAAGGATCAGTTGATCTTTGTAAACTTGCTGGCGTTAGTCCAATGGCTGCGATTTGTGAGATCGTAAAAGAAGATGGCACAATGGCAAGACGTGATTATTTGGAGGAATTTTGTAAAAAATTTAACCTAAATATGATAAGCGTTTCTGAATTAGTAGAATACAGACTTAGCCACGAAAGCTTAATAGAGGTTTCGCCCGCAAAGAATGTAAAAATCTGTGGTTTTGAAACAAAAAGATATGACATAAAAGATCACGAAAATAAAAATCACGCTGCCTATGTTTTCGGAGAGATAAAAGCGCAAACTAATGTAAAATTTCAAAAAATAAGAAAAGATCATGAGCTTTTAAGTGGAGATAAATTTGATAATTTATTAAAGGCATTGGATTTTTTAAGTAAAAATGGCGGAGTGTTGCTATTTTTAGACAGCAATAAAAGCGATGCAAGCTCACAAAAAGATTATGGCATTGGGGCACAAATTTTAAAGTATTTTGGCATAAGTGAAATTGAGCTTTTAAGCTCAAATAAAAATAAAGAATTTGTAAGCCTTGCAGGATTTGGACTTGATATAAAGGGCTATAAAGAAATTTAATTTTGTCACGTTCTATTTAATGCGGATATTAATCATCCTAGTAGCAAAATTCTTCACTTGGAAAAATTTTGCCTTTTACATCATTTGCGTAGGATTGCACACTCTTTCTTACAATATCCGCTCCATCAAGATAGCGTTTTACAAATTTTGGCTTAAAGTCCTCGAAAAATCCAAGCATATCAGACCATACAAGTACTTGTCCATCGACGTTTACCCCAGATCCGATACCAATAACTGGTACATGAACTTGCTTTGTTATCTCGCTAGCCACGCTACTCATCGTGCCTTCAAGCAAGATGCCAAATGCTCCAGCTTGCTCAAACGCTAAAGCCTCTTCAATTAATTCTTTCGCCTCGATCTCGCTTCTGCCTTTTATCTTATAACCGCCTTCAAATTTATAAAACTGAGGCTTTAAGCCAATGTGAGCCATAACGTTTATGCCCTCTTCACAAAGACGCTTTACTAAATTTACTTGGTGCATGCCAACTTCGAGCTTTACAGCATCGGCATTTGTCTGTTTGAAAAATTTCATCGCATTTTTTATCGCTTGTTTTTCATTTGTGTAGCTGCCAAATGGCATATCGGCCATGATAAAAGTATTTTTGGCTCCGTTACAAACGGCCTTTGTATGATAAAGCATGGTATTCATGTCCGCACCTATCGTGCTTTCTTGCATATTAAAACTCATATTTAAGCTATCGCCAACCAAAATAATATCAGCATAATCATCAAAAAGCTTGGTAAATAACGCATCATAGGCAGTTATCATTACAATAGGCTCAATGCCTTTTTTGTTTTTTATATCATTTATGCTTAGTTTTTTCTTCTGAGTTTTTTCATCTTTCATTGCAAGCTCCAAGGATTTTAGCTAAAAGGCTAACAATTTTATCAAATTTTTGCTACAATTACGCCAATTTCTTAAGGACATAAAAATGGGTATATTAAAAAGGCTTGAAATAGATTACTCTTATGATATAGTTGAAGAATTTTTATCTCACTATGCTTTAATGTGCGATTTACTTGAGCCTTTGATAATAAATTTAGGAAGAGCTGATAAATATAAAGATAGTATCTTAGAGCTTACTAGGATTTTTCATAATATTAAATCAGCAGCAGGATTCATGCATCTTGATCCGATATTAAAGCTTACAACTTTAGCTGAAGAGATAACTCAAGAGGCAAGAAGTCTAAAAGGGCCAGCAAATGATAAATTTATAGATTGGTTGCTGCTTATTAGTGATCAGTTTAATAAATATAAAGATGACGTCGAGAACGATTTTGAATATTTTAGCGTTCTTGAACCAAAAATCATTGATGTGCCTGCAAAACTTAACTAAATAATTCACTAACCATTTTATTTTTTGGGAGCGACTTGGCTTCGACAGGAGCAGAGTGTGTACGGTGGCACGTCGCTTTGAGCAAAGCGTAAAAAGCTCAAATTAAATTTAAACGCAAACAACGTTAATTTCGCTCCTGCTTACGCTAAAGCTGCGTAAGTTCAGTTGAGCCTTGCTTAGTCTAATTCTAGCTAGGACAAAAGCAAGTAATTTAGCTAGAGTAGGCTCGCAAAGTGACTGCTTGCTAGCTGAAATTTTAGTCTTAGTCTAAATTTTGGTTTTGGAAAGTGAGCCTTTTTAGATGAAAATTTCACTTTTGCTAAGCGTGTAGAGGCTGTATGCATTTTGTTTTTGGACAGGGGTTCGATCCCCCTCGCTTCCACCATCTTATACTTTTTAATTCATTTCAATCTTTTTAAAAACCTTTCAAGAAACATGACAAGAACAACTTTTGATATATATTATTTATTTAAATTGTTTTCAATATTTTTAAATCTTTTTAATTGCCTTTAAGGACTTTTTACGGATAATTTAAAGGATAAAATATTGTTCGCTAAAAAATATCCGTAAAAAATCATTGCTTGATTTTTAGGGGCTTGCGGACACTAAAAGGACGAAAATGCCAAAAATTAACCCTCCCTTGACGGACACAGCTCTAAGAGCCTTAAAACCCAAAGATAAGGTTTATAAAAAATCTGACGGACAAAATTTATTTATTTTTATCGAGCCAAGTGGTCGTAAATTTTTCGCACTTGAATACAAAAGTCCTCTTACATTAAAAACACGCCGAATGGCCCTGGGGAATTATCCTGATCTTAGTCTCTCAGCCGCCAGAGAAAAACGCAGAGAGTTGGCCGCTCAGATACTAAATGGCATTGATCCGCTAGTAAGTAAAAAGAGTAGTAAAACGACACTAAACGATATCGCTGCAAAATGGCTAGATATAAAATCCGCGAACATAACTCCGAACTACTTAAAAAAACAAAATTTAATTTTTAACAAGCACGTTGCGCCGTATTTAGGCGATCGTCCATTGGATAATATAAAAGCAGTAGAAATAATAGACATCTTAAAGATCATAGAAAAAGCTGGAAATTTAGAAACCATCAAGCGTGTATTTATCTTGCTAAATCAAATTTTTAGATACGCCGTTACCTATGAGATAATCGCTCACAATGTCGTGGCCGATATAAATTTCAAATACGCCTTTAAAACCGCAAAGCCTAAAAATTTCCCTACTATCACGGATGAAAATGAGATACGCACATTACTTGCATCAGTAGATGGATATAATGGCGACATAAAAACAAAAGTCGCATTAAAGCTTGCGATCTATACAGCAATGCGTCCATTTAATGTCAGAGCTGCCAAGTGGGATGAGTTTGATCTATCCGCTAAAATTTGGACGGTAAAAGCAGATAAAATGAAAATGAAAGAGGCATTTAGACTACCACTAGCTGATCAAGTCGTAAATTTATTGAAAGACTACACTAAAATTTGCGGAAGCACCGAAGGGTATCTTTTCCCTAGTACACTATCCAAAAGCCGTCCAATGAGTGAAAATACGTTAAATACAGCACTAAGACGCATGGGCTACAGCAAAGATGAGATTGTTTCTCATGGCTTTCGTGCGATGTTTTCAACTATGGCCAACGAAAAAAGAAATGAGCATGGCTGCCATGCTGACATCATCGAACGATGCCTTGCACACAAAGACAAGGATAAAATAAGAGAAGCTTACAATAGAGCTCAAAATTTAGCTGATATGAAAACTTTGATGCAATGGTGGGCAGATTATTTGGATGAGTTGGTAAAATAATGTATAAAATATTGTGTATCATTTTGCATAGAGTATAAATTTAAAAAACTTTTATAAACCTTGCGATTTTCAAGATCACTAAAGGTTTTTGATCAAATCTAAATTGTTATTCATCTAAACCCTCCGCTTTTTGCGGATAGTTTAGATTATGAGTTTCCTAAAAAATGTAAAAAACTACTTTTTACAGTCCTAAGACCTAAATTTCAGCCCCTTCTGTATATCGTTCACATGGTAAAAATTTATAAAATTTTTACCATGGATGCTATATACTACTTTTTATTTAGGAGAATTTATGGAGTTATACGACTTTGCTTATTGTGGCGATTTTAACGAAAAAATAAAACGATTAAAAAAGATAATTATTGATGAAAATTGGGGGAAACCCAAAAACGGCAAAGATTTTCCAGTTTTGCATAACTATATAGCGCACTATTTTAAAAAAATACATCAAGATAACCAAATCTCTTATGCGGAAAATGAGAACGGCGAGAAAATAGCTTGCTTTAATACCGGCTTACTAACTAGTACGTATAATGATATTTATGCTTACTTTATCAAAAACAAAAACCCAAATTCGCCTCAAGAATGGTTTTTGGTTGAATTCTTAACGAGCAATTCGAGAAAATTATCAAAAATAGCGGAGTTGCCTAAGATAGCGACCTTTTTTAACTCAATTGACGACCTATTTTTTGATACGAAACTAGAACTTAGACTAAATGCCGAACATATATTACAAGATAACTACGAAAGATTTCCCGATGAGCTTAAACAATATAATAAGATTATGCTCGTTACTCTTCTTGAAGGCGCCATAAAAATAGCCAAGAAAAAAATCGAGAGAAATTACAAAACGGCGGTTCCGCAATTTTTTGACAACAAAATTCAGTTTTTGATTCCATTATGTCTACTCGACCCACAAAAACCAGATATAGCTATCGCCATTAGCAAAGATACGGATTATTATTACGGAGCGACTTGCTTAACTATGGATATGGCTTATAATAATGCTAGGCTAATAGTAAAACCCGAAAGCGACTGGCTTAGACTAAGCGATGATTAAGCGATTCTTTAATATAATTACAACATTAGATTTTATAAAAGTTTCAGATTAGTCTTATAACAATTAATTTTTGGTCGGGTTAAACCCGACCTTTTTCTTTTTTACCCTTTAAATTTTTATTTCCTAAAACATTGAAAGTCCTCTAAAAGCTTCCAGCTTTTTTAAAACGTTTTGCTTAAAACTTCTTTATTTGCATAAGCTAGCAGATAGGCTATTTTTTATATCGTCTCCTACTAGCTCGCGCGTTCCGGCCTTCTATTTTTATGCGGTCGCTTCGTAAGGCCACTTTTTCTTCTTGTTTTTTAAATCAAGTCTTTTTTATACCCCTAAAACCTAAATTTTCAGCTTCTTCTATGGTTTTTACATAAAATTCACCTCTGTTTACATTTATTTTTATGTAATCATACATACCTACACCAGGTAAGTGATATATTTTTTCTCCATTGTCGTCATTAATATTACATTTTATTTTTGGATATTCGTTGTCATACGGTAACACTATATGCTCTATCTGTGTTTTTACTAACCTTGCTCTTGCCTGATCGTCAAGATTATCATAAGCAGAATAGAGCCTAGCTATGACTTTCTTGCTTGGATTATCATCAGTACACTCTAATAAATTATCATTTAATTGTCTTATTGTATTGCTATGTATTTGACTATCCTCTTTATACCACTTACATTGTATGATTATCAGCTCTTGCCTTTTTGTTGCGATTATATCTATTCCATCGTCTTTTTTGCCCATCCTTATACCATTATAGTCTACTTTGTAGCCGTCTATTTCATATAAAAAGCCTATATATCTTTCATATCTCCTACCTATTTCTTCAGGCGTTCTAAACACTCTTTTATCTTCATATTCATCTAAAATTTTTTGTTGGCGTCTTTTGGGATCATTTTTTATCAAAAAATTATCAAATTCTTTTTGGCATATAGGGCATTTATTTGGATTTAGATAAGCCATTGCTATTTTATGCTCACATGGAGATAAATACTGTTGATTTAATTCTATTTTTTGTCTTAAAAGTCCATTGAGTATATTATTTTTTTCAATTAAAAAATCAAGTCTTTTATCATTAATTCCCCAAAAACATTTATCATAATAGTACAAACTAGTCAACAAAACAGATCGATCCACTAATTCAAAATTTCTAAAATTTAATATAGGAATATTATTTTCCTCTATAAAGAAATCTACGTTGATAGCGGCTACTTTTTCTGATAATTCACTATTTTCATTCACTAGCGTATATACTACTTTAAATATTCTATTTTGCTGCTCTCTAAAATTTTTAAATATCGTTATTTTTCTTTTTAGCTCATTTATATCGTCATCATCATTAATTATTTCTTGGCTGTATTTTTCTTTTGCTACTTCATATAAGTTAGTGTTACAACGCTTTTTATATTCGTCGTTTTTAGGTAAAATGTGCTCGTATTTAAGATTTTCGTTTATCTCTTCTTGTAGTTCAAGTATAGCTTTTTTTAAATTACTTTTTTCAAGCTCCACTTCTTTTTCCTCTAACTTACTTGCATACAATACTGCAACAGTGGTAACAACAACTGAAATAATTAAAAGAAATAGCCACTATCATGTTTTTCTTTTTCTATTACAATGTAGCCAAATATAAAAAAGCCACAAGATAAAAGATGTAGCAAAATTATGAGAGCAGTTGTCATCATTTTAAAACTTGTCAATTTTGTCCACAATGGCTATTCTTTTTTATCCTTTAAGTGTAGCTCTCTTAAATTTTAGAAAGCTCTCTAAAAGCTTCCAGCTTTTTTAAAACGTTTTGTTTAAACTCTTTATTTGCATAAGCTAGCAGATAGGCTATTTTTATATCGTCTCCTACTAGCTCGCGCGTTCCGCCTTCTACTTTTATACGGCCGTACTCGCTCAGCCCGGTAGCCTCGCCCGGATCTAGCAAGATACCGTGTATTTTCCGCTCTATTGCATGCGCTGCAGCGGCCATTTTTTGCGATATTCCGCTAGCCGGGATTTTATTGAAATCTTCTCTCGTTAATTGAAAAATTTTCATAAACTCGTCATTTGTTTTTATAAACAAGCGTTTTTTTAAATCTTCCAAATTTCTATATTCCCTATTCGGATCATTTTCTTTTATGGCGTTTATGAGTTCTATATCTTCGTCTTTTGCCGAGCTTTGCCCTATGTGATAGTTCCCTACGCTTACGTTATTGCCGTTTATAAAATGCCCGTTTGATACGTTTATGCCGCTCTCTAAATATTGCGGAGATACGTTTAGTTTGGTGGCAATTTCAAAAAATCTTCCTTTTGGAATTTTGCCTCTATCTTTCCAAGTCGTAATAGTATTGTATGGAATTTTTAAAATTTCACACATCTGCTTATCTGTTTTTACTCCGAGCACAGCGCGCATTCTCGCCAAAATAGCTTCTAAATTTTCCATTTTTATACTCCTTTTATAAAATTTTGAGTAATATACTATTGACTTTTATTTCAATTGAGTATATAATTAACTCATTAAAAATAAAAACTTTTGATTTAGGGGCTTAAAAAATAAGCCTTAAAATTAAAACTTTTTGTTTTAACCCTAGATTATAGCTGGTTTTGGCTAAAAAAGGACTATTCATGAAGCGTAAAGCAAGTGATTACATCTCTCTAGCAGAGGTCGGTGAAAGGCTCGAGGGCGTTAGGCTGATTTTTGGGCTAGATCTCGTGGAAATTTGCGAACTACTTGAAACTACAAAATACTTTTTTAACGAGGTCAAACGTGGTCGTAAGCTCATCCCATACGAGTGGGTGATGAGGCTTAGTGAAAAATATAACCTCAATCAAAACTGGATCTACCAAGGCGAAGGCGAAATTTTTAATAAAAGGAAAAATGATGTGTGATTATGAAAAAGAAGAGGCCATCAGAAGATTTTTAAATGTAGAGACAGACAAATGCGATATTGAGTCTAGTCTATTGGAAGCTAGAAAAATAAATGCATTAGAACGAAAACTAGAGCTTAATTCTGTCTACTCGGAAATTGTAAATAAAAACATTAAAGATGTCAAAACTACTCTTGAGAAAATGCTACGTTGTGATAAGGTACCCAGAACAGCCGCTATTATAAATAATCTTGTTGCTTTTATAGACAAGCTAGATGGCGAAATTCCAGAAGACGTCGTAGCCAGGATAGATGGTGCAGGCTTTAGCATGTACGATGAGAAAAGCAAGAAAAACATAGAAGACAAAGCCCAAGAAAAAGGAGAATCAGGCGTTAGGTCTGCGTCACTGTTTCTTTACGAATCTATAAAAGAGTTAAACAACTTTTCCCCTATTGCTAGAGAGGCTATTATATGTGCCTTGCATGGGTATTTTATTACTGCGCCAGAGAATGAAAGGTACCGAGATTTAGGTATTTTTCATAATAAATAACCATCTTCGTCCGGAGCGGTTCAGATTCGGACGAGGTTCTTTAAAAAGATCTTATATTTCGTTCATTGTTTTAGCTCCTTTGGGGTTTTCGTTTCGTGATTTGATTATATCTCAAAGGAGTTAAAAGAGTGAATTTGATAAAAAAGGATTTAGGATGACTGAGCAATTTGCCTTAAGCGTTATTGCAGTAGTTGTTTGTGCTTTTGTAGGCGGTGCTATGTTTACGCTTGGCATGTTGGCTTTGTTTTTTAAAAAAAGGAGCTAGCTCATGACAACGATGAGGGAGTATATACGTGTAGATCATGCTAGCATACTTGAAACATGTAAGAAAAATCTACAAAATTTAAGCTATCTTGACCGCAAGCATGATAGGCATGACCGCTTTAAAATATACGAGCACGCCCTTTTCGTTAAACAAAACTACCTTTGCCCACATTTTGATGAAGTGGCAGATATATACTACAAAGCACTTGAATGCGCATCGAGTGAAAGCGAGATCGCGGACTACGTTTCAAAGCATACTGGTAAAAACAAAGCTGCAATTTATTTTTATTTTAGGCGTTTTCGTTTTAAAAACCCTGAGTTTGCACATGAAGTCGTAGAAATTTTAAAGAAATTTATAAAAGAAAATAGTCTCTTTTCGGATGTGCATAATGGATAATAATATATTTCAAACGATAAAACAAACAATATCTAAGCATGATTTTAAAGATTTTGTGCAAAGTGTTTATGGCATAGAGTTTAAAAGCGGAAATGCTTATTGCCCGTTTCATGACCATGGTCATAATACACCAAGTCTTGGTATCAATTCTGATTCTAACGGTGCATTCTTTAAATGCTTTGCATGCAATGCCAGTGGGGATATAACAAAATTTGTTGAGTTAAAAGAGCATCTCTCACCACTTCAAGCAGCCAAAAAAGTTTGTGATCACTTCGGCATCCCAAATACCATCAACGCAAAAGAGATGAGTGAGGAAGAGAAAGCAGCCTATGAAGCACATCAAGTCATTTTAAAGGCTGAAAATGAAGCTCGTATGAAAAAAGAAGCTGAGCAAAGAGCAAAAAAAGAGCTTGCCCTTAAAGCTAGGCTGGCCAAGATAGCTCCACAACTTGTGGAAAATAAGCTTAAAAATTACGATCTTATCAAAGATCAAATTTCAGCACTATTCCCAACACAAGTCAATAACTTTGATTCATATAGCCGCGAACTTATAGGATATAGCTTTGAACATAAAAGTCTAGCCATCATCATAAGAGACTCTAGCGGCGTACCAGTAAATATCAAGTATAGAGAGAAATTTGCCTATGACACGTATAAGGGTGAGCTGACAAGTGAGAGAATGCCTGGAAAGTGGATAGGTGAAAGTGGCGCACATGCTAGCCCTTTTCCTCTAAATTTTTATGATGACTACAAAGGTAGCAATGTAGTCATTTGTGAAGGCGAAAAAGACGCATTAAATTTGATGTGTTTTAATGTTTGTGCCTTGACACTTGGTGGTGTAACTGCTAGCTGGGAAGAATACAAAGAGCTTCTAAGAGATAAGCATGTATTTATCTGGTTTGATCACGATGAGGCCGGATATGAAAATGCGATAAAGAAATTTTATGAGATCAAAGATGTAGCTAGAAGCGTACGAATAGTGCTATTTTATATGATCGGTAAAAATTTCTCAAAAGGCTATGATATTAGCGATTATCTCTATGACCATGCCTTTAAATTTCAAAATGCTAGCCCACTTGAAGTAGTAGCCTTTAGCTGTTTTGAACCGACGAACGTCGTTATAGATGAGATATGCGAATACTTTCCAAACCTTTCGGCAAAGCTTGATAAATTTAAACAAAATCTACCTATCAAAGAATTTCGCCAAATCAAGGCCGAGATACTAGCAAGAGATGAAGAAGGTAATTTTATAAATATCTTTCCAGTAAAAGGCGAACTTGATGACAAGTATGTCGATGAAGTGCTAAATAGTGCAAAAGAGTTAGAGAGAAAAATGGGTGAGAGATATGAGGAATTTAAAAAAGCTTATATCCAAAGTTTCCTTCTTACTGAGCAAGAGGAGCAAAATTTTGAGCGTTTTTCAAAGGCTTTTAGCGATGCCTTCCGCATAAACAAGACTATGCGAACAAACTATCATCAAACGCATATTACGGATATGGTAGCAAGTCTAAATCAGACTTTTTTAAAGCTAGGCTACCGCCTGGGTGAGTATAAAAAGAATTTACACGTTTGGGCAAGTAACCATTTCATGCAGATAGATACCAATGCGTTGGCCAAATTTATTCACTCTCATTGGATGGCTGCTGCGTATGTAGATAAGAAAAAACAAAGCCGCGAAAACGTCAATAAGATAGTTGAGGATCTAACTAGCTTATCGCTAGATCTAGATGAGATAAAATCTCACGAATCTCGCCGCGTCATAAATTTATTAAATGGCACGATTTTTATTAGTAAAAATGGCGTTATTACATTTAAGAAAAAGCACGACTATAAAGATGCTGCTACAAATATTTTAAAATTTAACTACGATCCTTCTGTCAAGTGTCCAAAGTGGAATAAATTCTTACGCGATATTATGAGCGATGAAGACGACATAAAAACACTTATGGAGTTTATTGGCTATTGCTTTATTCCTAGCCATGAGTTTGAAAGTTTTTTATTTTTATACGGCAAAAGTGGCGCGAACGGCAAGAGTGTTATATTAGACACCATTAGAAACTTTTTTGGTGAGGATAATGTTTCATCTCTCCAGCTTCAACAATTTGAAGGGCATCAGCTTTGCGCGCTTACAAACAAACTCTTAAACATTGGCTCCGAGATCGACAAAAACGGCACCGATAAAGGACAGCTAGCGAACTTAAAAGCTATCGTCAGTACAAAAGATGCGATCACTATAAACCCAAAAAACGAAGAGCCCTACTCTTTGCTTCCAAACGAGAAGCCAAAGCTAGCATTTGCTGGCAATGAAAAGCCAAAAAGTGGCATAGATAATGGCGTTTTTAGAAGAATGTTGCTTATTGTATTTGATAAAGAAGTAAAAGATAATCAGAAAATAAGAGGCCTTAGTGATCGCTTTAATGATGAGCTAGGAGGTATATTTAATCTAGCTCTTGAAGGACTAAAACGCCTTATTATTCAGAACAAATTTACTCGCTCTAAACGCATGCAAACTGAGCTTGAAGAGTATAAAGATAGCGTAAATCCGCTTCGTACCTTTGTTAAAGATGCGATTATTGCAGATGCCGACTATTTTGTGCCGTCAGTGCCACTTTATAAGGTTTATCTAGCATACATGAACGACAAAGGCGGTAAGCCTCTCACACAAAAGAACTTTGCTCAAGCCCTACGTGATGAACTAACCCTTGCTGGCATAAGTTGCTCTTATGGCCAAAAACGCATGTCAGCAAACTATATTGGAGTTGGCGATAGACCAAGGTGCTTCTTTGGTTTTAGGGTAAGCAGCGACAATCTCGACTTTGATAGTGTAAAGATAGAAAACGGTGGCGAACTTATCATAAACCAGATAAACCACTATCAAGCCAATGGAGCAAAAGCCGATGAAAACTAATCTTTTCTTGTGGCTCACGATGATTTTAACTAAAAATATCTACAAAGTGTCCTATTTTAGGGCGTTTGATAGATGTTTTACATCTGGGTGGCTCACTTCTGGCTCACGATTTTTATTTTTCTTGAGCCAGCAAAAAGCCGTTTTTATGGGGCTTGGCGTGCTGTTGGCTCACAATCTCGCCATTTTTGCCCCTATATTGGTTTGAAATTATTTTTTTATTTTTAAAAATTTTTTTCATAGCTATATATATAAAAAATGGTGAGCCAAAGAGAAAACTTAAGCTATTAAATAACGATAATATCGTATTTAAATGGTGGCTCAAGAAGTTTAAACTTATGAGCCAAAGAATTTATAAAATTAAGTATTTTAGGGGTTTGGGGTGGCTCACTATTTTTTAGTGATTATGAGCCACATGAGCCAAGCGAGCCAAAAAAGGAAAATAGATGAAGCAGATGAACGAAACGCAGCAAAAGGCCTTTGAGATATACCTTGAAAGTGCGACGTTTGAGAGCGACTATAAGCCTATTAGCGAGGAGCAGCTAGCTTCAAAGCTTGAGGCTTTAGGGTTAAAAGGATCAAGCAGCTCTATAAACCGCTGGAAAAAGGATTTTAACTGGGTGCAAGCCTTGCAAAACAAAGTAACTCTAGCTATGAGCGAGGATAAGCAAACTAGAAATTTGCTTCAAAGATCAAGCTTGGAAACTGTAGTAAAAAACACCAAGGTTGATATCGAGCGAAACAATGTCTTGCTAGCTGCTAGCTATGAGATCATGGAGGGCGAAGCAAAGCGCATAGTAGCAAAGCAGCGAGAGACTGGCACACTTAGCGACGAGGACTTTGAGCGAGCGAAATTTATCTCTACCCTCTCAGCTGGTAGAAGCGACAAGATGCTAGATCGCCTAGCCATCATGCCACCAGAGGCTGTTTCAGCTCAGCAGCTTTTATCTCGTTTAAATGGGGTCAAGGTTGAGTTTGAGGAGGATGTTATCGATGCAGAGGTACAAGATGAAAAAACTAGTTCTTAGGCTTATGCTGGCTTTTATGCTAGTTATTATCTTAGCGATATTTCAAAATTTAGCAAATTTATAAAGGAAAAAAGATGAATGTAGGATATTTTAAACGCAAAAGCTACAAAAACTCTGATGGCGAGGAGATTGGATATATAGGTGGGACTATCATGATCCCATTTTTAAGACCCATAGATGTCGTGATGTTTGGCACAAGCGCAGAAGACAGGCAGAAAAATAAAGACTTTCCAGGCTTTCATCTTGCCCTTCAAAAGCCAAAAGGCTATGAAGGTGGCAGACAGATAATAGGTGCACTATGGGGCAGAAAGAGCAAAGATGGCACAAAAAGCTACTTAAGTGGCTTTATAGAAACGCCAGCAGTGCCAGGCTATAAAGTCTATATAGCCCTTTTTAACGCTGGAGAGAACTCTAAAGAGGGCATGCTATATGATGTTGCTTGGAACGCTCCTAGACGCAGTGAGCAACAAGATATACCGCCTAGTGAAAATACAAACACCGATTTTTATGAAGATGATCAAGATATACCATTTTAAGGAGATGATATGGAAATTTCAATAAATGTAGAAGAATGTGAAGTAGGTGATTTTCTAGATCTCCTAAGTGGCAATTTAAAAAAGCAAAAGATCGTGCATCTTGCAAAAGCTATCGATTCTTTAGATGAAATCTCACTTGGAGATTTAGCCTACTATTTAGACAAAGATGTAGCAAAAGCTCTTCTAGAAGCCATCAATATTTATCATAGGGATTTTTAGTATGGAAACTTTTAAAATTTACGTTTGTAGTCCCTACTCGGTATTTGGGAACGATAAGAAAAAGGCAAGAGAGGTAGCCATCAAGGCGCTAGCAGAAGCCAACGAGTATTTTAACGGCGATGAGAAGTATGAGCTATTTAGCCCAGTTCTAAGTAACTCAGCCTATAGAAATTTAAGCTATGACGAAGTCATGAAAATTTGCCTAAAACAGCTTGATAGTTGTGGCGCAATATTTATACCTAGTGAAAAAACTTGTGATCCAGACATCACTCAAAGCTCAAAAGGTATTTTGATGGAGATGAACCACGCTTTGCTAAACGACTATGCGATTTACGATCCGGGCGCGCTGTTCGGGGCGATTGAAATATAGGATAATAAATGACTACAAACGAGCTAAAAGACGCAGCCATCTTTGTGATGGCTTACTCATTTTTAAAGATGGACAGCACGCAAGATCTAGGGCTTTTCATCAACAAAAAGGCGAGTAAATTTATAGATGAGTTGATTAAAATTATGTCGCCTATTGTGCAGCACTACTACGCATTTAAAGAGCGTATAGAACTTCAGATAACAGCCCTTGAAAACAAAGCCAGCATTTGCAAAAGTGATTTTAGCACCACAGCACCACAGCTTGCTTGTGACCTGCTCTATCTAAAATTTGCACCAAATAACCGTAAAGGGCAGAGATTAGCACCCATACTGGCTGAATTTTACGCTTGCAATAAAGATAAGATAGCGTATATTCTAAACAAAAGTTACGACACGAAATACAGCAAGGAAGCCGAGGACAGCCAGAACCTAGCGTATTTTTACATTGAAAATATTTAAAGGATAAAAAATGACGACGCAAGAAATGATCGAAGTAATGCAAGCTTACGATAAAGGCGAGACAATAGAGGTTAAACTTTTTGGAGAAACCACTTGGGAAACATCGATTACCCCCACTTGGGATTGGCAGCTTAATGACTATCGTATAAAGCCCAAAATACAAAAATCAGAGGGCACCGGTTTAATGATATGGAAACGAAGCGAAGGCGAGCCGCTACATCCCAAAAGTCATTTTTACCAAAGCTCATACATAAAAAGAGAAAGAAACGTAGACGATTATGTCTATTGCGACGATATCCTTTGGTATTGGGAGTATAAAGACGAAGACGGCTTTTGGCATAAAACGGATTATCGTGCAACGAGAGCCGAGATAGTAGAAAAGTTATCAAATTTTAGCGACTTTAGCCCTCTTTACGCGCTTGGCTTTAGACTACCATAAAAACTAAAGGATAAAAAATGACACCACTTTTACCTATAACAGATCCTATCACTACTAAACAAGCTTGCGAGCTTTTAAAGTGCAACGCCGTAACCTTATGGCGCTACGTCAGAGATGGTAAATTTAAAAAGTATGCCATCACTCGCAAAAATGTCCTCTACTCCACAAGCGAGATCATGGCATTTCTTGAAGCCTCAGTAGTTTCACCATCTAGAGCTTAGAGCTCTATAAAAGACTGAGTATGAATGCAATTTTGGCCATAGTTATGATAATACTAAAAAAAGACCCAAGATTAACTACCAACACTCTTTCAATAGTGGCTTACAAGCTTGCAATCACAAATAAACACACAAAACTAAGCGGCGAACTCGCCGCACCCTATAAAATTATCAAAACATCTTTTCTTTGATGCCACCAAAATGCCTACAAGAGCGTTTAGTTACTATCGCTAAAAATTTAGCGCAACTGTCTTGATCGCAAGCTCCAACGCTGACGCGTTCAAGCAGCTGGCTTTACAAAGAAAATTTTTACTTATTTTTTTATCGACATGTTAGATAAAAGTGCATTTTTG
This sequence comes from Campylobacter concisus, assembly GCF_001891085.1. NCBI lineage: Bacteria > Pseudomonadati > Campylobacterota > Epsilonproteobacteria > Campylobacterales > Campylobacteraceae > Campylobacter > Campylobacter concisus. Next base: position 15,573 of record NZ_JXUP01000013.1, on the reverse strand, counting down.
TGATATTATCGCCATTTTAACCGCCCACAATATGAAAAAGGTTTGAAAATTTTAAAATTTTTAGTGTGACTGTAGTATTGTATGGCGCAGGCCAAGTGGGTTCATAGCCCCCCCTATCAAAGATTTTATGGCCAGCTTTGATCTAGCGAGCAGCTCACACAAACCAACCAACGCATCACACTCTAGCCGAGCCCACATAGCAAGCACGCCCACGCAAAGACCAATAGACACATTAAATTGCCTCGTAATTTTTCGTAATTTCCTAATCACAAGCGAGAAACAATCCACAAATTTCCACACATTTCGTCCAACGCTTCGTCATCTCAGACGCACCCAACCAAGAATCCATACAAGTTTTTATCTCAAAGCTCGCACACCCAAGCATTCCGTATCATCTCTCTATCAAACCATACAACGCAACTGTAAAAGAAATTTTGACAGTTGAGTTTTTGCACGCTCACGCTATTAAATATTACCACAAACCATACCAAAGCTTAAAAAATAAAACTAATCCACCTTACAAAAATCCATTCTAACCTTAAACAAAATCGCCATTTTTCATTAAAAATTAGCCAAATTTGCTCGCTCTAACCTTAAACCATTTCTCTTTACTACACACAAAAGCCGTATTTTAGGCACTCTTTTATTTTTAGTATTGAAAAGTATAATTTTCATGACTAAATTTTCACACCATTTTTTGACTATTTTTGCCAAACTAACCTTAAGCCATTTTTTGCCAAAAAGCCAAAAAATAGACAACAACCAGCGTGTAAATTTTGTTTTTTTGCAGTAGATATCCAGTCAAATTAGCCACCATACACTAAAAACAACGCCAGATCATTCACCAAAAAGCCACCAAACAAGCCAAATCCACGCCAATCGCATATCAAAAACCACAAAAACCACCAAATATGGAAAAATGGGCTGGGATTGCTCTCAAAAACTCGCACACTCACCCCACCCCGACAATCCATCTCATTACTTGCTTTGGCCGCTACTGGTGTTCGAACTTATGCCACCACTACTAAGCAAAAGCCAATCGCCCTCGCCGCCCTCGCCGCCGCTTGCATATTGTAATAATCCTACGATAGCACTTTGCTAATCACATGGTAGTTAAGGCGACAAACCTTAAACAAAACACATGTCGAATAAGTTTGAATAAAAAATTGATAAAATTGCACAATAATAAAAGATAAAGGTTAAACATGCAATCTAAAGAGCTTAATGAGCTTTTTTCAAGAGATAGACTAAAAGCATACACTAGTGAAGATGAGCATAGGGCAAATCTACTACTTATTGGCGATCTAGCACCAAAACTTGGTATCATCGAAATCATTACTAGAAATAAAATAGCACAAATTTTAGGAAACATGGATAGCGTTTTCATATCACGCCAACATTTGGTTATTGGTGTAGAGTGATAGACCAAAACAAAATACACAACGATCTACTTGACCTGCGTGGATTAAATTTATCAAAATACTCTAAATTTAATCGGCAAAGCAAAAGCACTATGCTAAATTATAAAAAAGTAAAGATATGCTATTCGCTACTTCTGACCATTAGAAATAGGGCTTTACATTGGGAAAATCTATATAAGCTAAACACCGATGGCACACCGCGTATATCGACTAACTTAGATGGCATAGTAGTAGGTGTAGACCCTGAAATTTTAAAGCTTTTTATAGATGATATTTTGTGCTGTTTTAATGAAGATTTAAAAGGATATCTTAAGTGAGGGCTTTAAAGCGCCCCCGGTGAATTGTAGATTAATTATAACCGAAATCTTACTAAAAGTAAAGGAGCACCCTTTACTCTGGAAATTTGATCTTAGAGCTTCCAAAAGAACCGCCACTTTGCCTGCTTTGACGCAAAAGCCCTATGTCTAGCTTCACGCCATCAGCACTCGCAGCGTCTTTTATACGTTTAAATTTAGCCTCTGCCCTCGCCTTAGCCTCGCGCAGATCCGCAACACTTAGCTTTGCGATCCTCTCATTGTGAGCTTTTGCCTTTGCCACCTTCTCTTCATCTTTTGAGTTTGGTATCTTTACTGGCACGAGTTCTTCATACTCTTTTCGAGCCTTTTTAGCTCCTTGCTGTACTCCTTACCTTTATCAAAACGCCTAACGCCAAGACCTCTTGCCATTATCCCACCAAACCCTAGCTCATCTTTGTTATAGTCTTTTGGTGCGATATCTGCTCCAGTGATATTGGCTACCCCCTGCGCTCCTAGCTGCTGTCCATAGCGGCCAAGAGGTGAGAGTGGCGGAAAGTAGCTTTTTGTTAGCTCGAGCAACCTTTTTGTCATCTTTACAGTATTAGGATCATCATCACTTTCTATCTTATAGCCTAGCGTGCTCTTACCACTTGCTATATTTATAGCCCCTCCTACAAAGCCTCCGTTAAACTCTAGCTTGTCAAATCCATCAAACCTAAATCCAGGCACCAAGCGGCCAGAGTTAAAATACCAGTTTGTATTACCAACTCTCATCCAGCTTTTTACGCCCACCAAGTTTGGCAGTGCACCACTTTCAGCCCACTCCGGTTTTGCTAGGTTATCTCGCTCATTATCAGCACCCAGCCATGCACTGCCGCCACTATAAGCCAGCATGGCTTGCATCATCAAAAATCTATCCGGACGCTTTAATGCAGCCTTTAGTACCATCGGAGTTGATTTTACAGCATAGTGTAAAAATGGCTGAACCCCCGTTTTATCAATCATTTTTAGAGTGCCATTGAAGTGAGTAGAATAATCAACATATGAATACTGCGCATCTTTCATCGCAGCCTTTAGCTCATCTGCACTAAATTTGCTAAAGTCATTTACGTCAAAGCCCTTGTCTTTGGCAATAATTTCAAGATTTTTCTTAAACCTAGCTATTTTAAATACCTTATCCTCCATCGAGTATAGATATCTAGCTTTCTCGCCACTCCAGCTACCCTCGGCCATATACGCTTCTTTTAATGCCTTGGTTAAGATATTGCCTTTTGACTCGCTTTGCAAAGGTTTTACCAGACCTTCGAGATCGTTTAGATGACTATCAAGCCCTAGCGAGTTAGCGAGATTCTCCCACTTTTTAAACTGTTTATCCCCTCTCATCCATGCAGCCGTAGTTTTAATTGCTTCATTAAAATCTCCATGTAAAAACGCTAGAGCCATATTTGAGCCAAAGTTATATAAGTGTGTAAAAGGATTTTTTACAGTCACATTTACCTTGACGTGATCGATCAGTTTAAAATACATATTGTTAAATTTCGCCATCTCACGCCCTAACAACTCAGCCTCAGCTAGAGCTTTAGCGACATCTTCTGGGACGTATTTACCAGCTAGTGCTCCATACTTTTTTATGCCACCACCCGCACTCTCATCAGACATCCTCACCCACTTTAGCCCCTCTGCTCCCTCAGGCGGTGCGTCTTTTGCAAATTTATCTGCAAAAAGCTTTAGCGTTTGAGCCTTAAGGAGCTGCTTTTTTTGCTCTAGGATCGTGTTTGTGACTGCAAAGGCCGCGTCGTCCTCGATCTGTCTTAGCTGCTTTTGCTCCCAGCTCATCTGTTTTCTAGCAAAAAATTTGCTTTGCCTTAGCGCCTTTGCGATACGGCCGTTTTCTTTAGCCTCGTCTAGGTGCTTTTTATAGTAGTGCTTGACGTAGTCTTTGATAACATTTTTTGATTCTAGTGCTCCAGCATCCACTAGAGCCTGCGCGCCGTCATCGATAGTCTTACGCACTTTTTCGTATAGTGGCCTTACATATTCTGGTAGTTTTTCTGGATTCATCTCACCATCTAGCGCCTTAAACATCGCCTTCCTATTTTCTAGGCTTAGTTTGCCAAGATACTCTTTAAATTGCCCAGCTTGAGTATATATGGCAGCTGTTGCTCTATGATATTCTCCTAGCAGATCGTCTATCTCTTTGGCATGCTCTCTGATATCTAATAACTTGCCAGCAAATGGTATGTTTTCATCAGTCCACTTTGCAGCTTTATCAAGCCCAAGGCTTGCCTTATCAAAGATATCATCAACCTTCAGCGCCCAACGGTCTAGTAGCTTACCTGATCTTTCTTGTATCTCTTTTAATGGACATTTTTCACTCATTAGCACAACCTCAATCCGTCTTTTATATTTCCATCTTTGTCTAGGTTTTTAGCTTTAAACTCTTCAAATTTAGCTACAGCCACCTTATCTCCACTCTGAGCTGCCTTTTTTAGCTTGTTTAGCTCGGCAGTCTTTAGTATCGCCTCTTTTTTGATAGGATCTAACTCATTAAAATATGCTGCCTTTATTTCAAAGCTCATATTTTTTAGCCTTGCTCTATCTCCTACGCCAGCTAACTCCTGAAGCGCATTCTCTTTTATAGGTATATTATCTATTTGAGACTTTGCGTATGCGTCTACTCTTATCTTTCCATCTTCTGCTATATCTATAAAAAATCTCTTTTTATCTCCATCTTTACCTATCTTGTCAAAGTAAATTTTACTATCACTGATTACTTTAAAGTCTGTATTTTTTATATCGTTTTTTAGGACAGAGAGTTGCTTATCACTCAAATTTATGCTTTTACCTAGTTCTTGTGTAGTTATTTCTTTGGAGCTAAATTTGTTTAGCAAGCTATTTTTGAAATTTATATCGTTAAAGCTCTCTTTTTTCATCACGGCTATACTATCATCTAGCTCTTTTTCGACGTTTGGATGTTCGTGCTTTATCTCTTCTATATTGCGTCTGTGATAGACTTTTTCTTCGTTTTGCTGTATAATGCTCTTACCGTCCGAAGAGTGTTCTATTGGGCTTTTAGCCGCAGAGCCTTGGACAGAATCGCTCGGCGTGGCAGTCTTCACGTCCGCTTTGATAGGAGTTTTGTCAAAGTCTGTCCTGCTGGCAAAAGCACTATCTTTTTCAAAAGCGGCTGAAGTGAGATTATCCCTTTTTGTAAAGACATCAGATGATACACTTGATGTCTCTGTGATTTTGGATATAATATGATCGTCGGTTGGCAAAAGAACAGAACTATCCTTTGCGTTAGCCTCAACGTCTTTGCTTGTAATATCGCTAGACTGAACAAACTTAGCGTTTTCCGACTTTGCATTACTTCTATCTCGATACGCTCCCTTTTGTATTTGTTGTGGTATAATTTCATTAGAGGTTAAAGGATGATTATCTCCTTTTGTAAAAGTATCAGATGATATACTTGATACTTTCCTCTCTTTTTCATAAGCTGTTACTATCCATTTATTTGGTGTTTTTTCGCCCATCCAATTATTTTTTAATACGACTTTATAACCATCTTTTTCTATTTGAATCGCTTCATTTTGCCTTATTTTTGTTTGTCCGTTTTTTATCACATCGTCTAAATTTTCAGCCGTTATCTCGGGATGTTTTGCCTTGATTTTAGCCAGTCCATATCCTTGCAATGCGCCTTTTTGATCTTGCCAAACTTTTCCCCAAACAAGATCTATATCACCTAATTCTTTTCTATAAAAAGCACCTGCTACTTGCCCTTGTTTTTCGGCTAGTAGTTTTTGCACAGCACCTTCACCATTATGATAAAACTCCGCATAATTTTCGCCAAATTCCTTGATTGGCACTATGCCGTTTGTTTTTTCTATCTCTCTTCTTATTTCCTTTATACCTTTATTTGAAAAACCTTTTGCTGTATTCATAAGATTATCATAAAACTTTGGAGCAACTTTTTTTAGTGCTACAACCGCAGCTTTGCTACCAACAAGCCCCACTAAAAATCCAGCTGCGAATCTATTTGGATTAAAACTTCCATCTTCATCGATAGAATTTAGTGTGCCACCAACCAAACCACTTGCTATATGAGAGTTAGCGTTGATATTTCTGCCACCTTTTGGATTATATAGACTTCCAAATTCTCGCTCAAAGTCTTCCATATCAGCATATTCACTCCCTTTTTTATACTCATAGCCTAGTGCATCACTGCTTTCAAGATCAGATTTTAGTTTATTAAAAGTAGCCTCATCCATCTTGCCAGCTCTTATCTTTGCGACGTCAGCTTTTGTAGTTAAAAAATCAGCCTTATAGTTTTTTTCATAACCTGCTGGAGTTAGTTTATACTCCCAGCCGCCAACTCCGTCGTTGCTTTCAATGGTTCTGTCAGTTATCCTACTTTTTCCATGCCTTGCATCTTTAGATAACACATTTTCTCTGTCGCTTAAGAATTTATCAACATCATATTCATTTACAAGCTTTTTATACTCTTCTTGCGTTTGCCCTACATGCCCTCTTATCTCATTATCACCGCTTCCTTGTTCTTCCACCATTTGCTTGCTTGCAGCTGTGGCATCAGTATCGCCATCTGTTTTAAAGGCTGGTCGCTGCTCCATTTGCTCATCGCTCTGGGCTGTCCGCTTTGTCTGGCTAGTGCTTGAAGTATTGCGTCCGCCTTTGCGTAATATTTCCTCATCGTCTCCTTGTCGTTCTCCTGTTCGGCTTGCATTATCGCCGATATCAGAAACGCTATCTGATAATCCGTTATTTTTTGCTTCTTCATTGACAAAACCACCCCCTAATTCATCTCTATCTCTGATCTCGTTAGCTATTTGTGCTTGAATTTTATTCTCATACACTTGGGCCACTTTTGAATTTGCATAGTCTTTGGCAATGTTTATATCTTTATTTATGTATGCTTGTGTAAAGGCCTGCACACTCTCATCACTAAAACCTCTTTGTTTTAGCCTTGTGGCATAAATCTCTGGAGTATAAGCCTGTGCTGCAATATCTTTTTCAAGCGCATAAAATATTCCTTGTCCAGCAAGTCTAGCATCCACGTCCGCTCCGTCGTTATAGGCTCTAGTATAGTTTATTTCATCTGCAGTTGGCTTAAATTTAGCATTGATTAGCTCCCTAGTCGCACTTGGTGACATACCTTGCTTTTGATATTCATTAATGGCTTTTTGCGTATCTGCGTATCTTATAGCTGATTGCTCTCTTGCATTATTTATACTAGCTTGCGCGGTCTGTATCCTTTCACCATAAGCTTTAGCATAGTCTCTTTGGATCTCAAAGTTTTTAAATTTAACTATATCTGCATAAGTGTCTGCATCCGTCCAGTCGCTTTTTTCTTTGCCCTGCATAGCCTCTTTTAATACATTTGTGGCCGTATCTTCATCAAGTCCCGCCTCTTTTGTGGCAAATTCCCTAGCAGTCATTGTCTGAGCCTCTTTCAACTCAGCGCCCACACTATCTCCACTGGCACTATTGCCGCCATCTAAAAACTCGCTATTTTGAGCACTCTCTATTACATCAGCCTCATTTGCCACCCTACTTGCTTGACGCTTTGCTATGAGCCTACTTATGCCTTGGATGCCTTGATCTATCGCGTGTCCCAAAACAAAACCACCGGCTGCACCGTAGCCTATATTTTTCAATGTCTCTTCATCGTTTTTACCTTCACCAAGAGCCATTACACCACCGCTTGCTGCACCAGTACCTGCGAAAAATAAGGTCTTTTTGCCAAACTGAGCTAGCTTGCTGCCTTTGCTAAGTAGTCCAGCTCCACCTATAAAATTTACAGGATCGCCAACCATCTCTGTGCCTATTTCGGCTAAACGGCTACCCCATGACGTCTCGCCAGTTGCCTTTTCATAATCATCTCGCAACTTCTCAGCACTTTTGATTTTAGGGCGCAGAGCTTGTTCTATGCTATTTTGATAGATATAATTTCCATTTTCGTCATGTTTGCCTTCATAAAATGGATTTATAAAATCACTTACACGCTCGGCAGTATTGGCTATACCTGTGAGTGTCTTAGCAGCACCTAGACCCCAGCCATGTTTTTTTGAGCCAAAATCTTCAAATTTTTGTGCATTTTTAGCTTCTTCCTCATCGATATCTCCGTGCATTACACTTTGAACTAGTTTTCCATCCAAGCCGACATTTGAAAGTTCCTTTCTTTTGGCTTGCTTATCGGCAGCATACTGACGTTTAGCCATATCTGTGATCAAGCTTGGCAAAAACCCCATGTTTTCTAATTGTGCTATCTTTTCATCGCCCAAATATTCACGTATGGTAATAGCCATTTACATCTCTCCATCATCACCAAAAATAAGTGGCTTTTTCTTTGATAAGTCTTTTTGTCTATCTTTATATTCAGCCTGATTGCCTTTTGCCTCACTTCTAGCAGATGATTCCTTTGTTAGCTCATCTACAAAATTTTTATTAAGATAGTATCCATCTTTGGTATTTCTTGCCACTCCAAGGTGCGCATATTCGTTATATGTAGCCGCGTTTACTTTCACCCAGTCATCATCACCTGTGGCAGCCTTATTTTTGCTAAAACGTTGCATTATATTTCCTATGGCCAGAACCTCTGCATCACTCTTGCCCTTTGTCTCATTTGGGAAAAATTGTCTAAATGCCGCTACATTAGCAGCATCTTCTTGTTTTTGTCGCTCTATCTTATCGGCACGCTCCTGTGCTAGCGTGTTATAGTAGTTAGCTTGAGTATTGACCCTAGCCATATCCACAGCCCTATCTCTATTTGCTCTTAGCTCATCTATACTTAGCTTTTTCTCATTAAAGATGCGGTCTTTTTCGTCTTTGTCTTTTTGATACGCTAGCTCATCACCTCTAGCCTTCATTGTATCAGCATGTGCGTTTTTTCTAAAATTTAGCTCATCGTTTCTAAAGAGCTTTTCCTCTTGATATCTCTTATTTTCATCATCTATCTTTTGACGATTTAGTCCTATATCTCCCACATCTTTTATACCATTTGCAACAGCACCAAGCCCAACAGCATATCCAGCTTTAGGACTTAGCGGACTTAATTCTGGACGTCTTAAAAACTCTATATTAAAGTAGCCCATTCTTCTTTTTCTCCTCTTCTTCCTTATCACTCATGCCAGCTGCTGATCTAGCCCAACCTTGCTCTAAATTTTGCTGCATCTGCTTTTGGCGTGCTTTCTCATCTTTTAAAATTTGCAAATTTAGATTGTAGTTTTTCATGGCTAGATCATTTTGCTTTTTAGCTTGCCTTCCTTGCTCTACCGCACTCCATATCCCAGCACCAGCACCAAGCAATGATCCAAATGCTTTTAGTCCATCTGCATTTTGGCTAGCCTTATCTCCTAAATTTTTTAAAAAATCCCACATTTCTTAACTCCTTTTTTAATGATATTATTACTAGGACATTTCCTAAAAAACATATATTTTTACTATCCTGTAGCTCCACCACTAGCACTATTTCTACCAGCGCCGTTTCTATCATGCGAGCTATTTCTACCAGCATTGCCATGTTTTTCTGCCTGTCTTTGTCTACTTTTTTCACTACGACTCATACCTGAAGAGCTACCACTAGAACTACCATGTTTCTCAGCTTGCCTTTGTCTACTCTTGTCGCTACGACTCATCTTTGAAGCTTTATCAAGATCCCTGGCCATACTCCTAGCCATACCCAAAGCACTATCTCTTTCTTTCTTGTTTAGTCCCTTTTCTTTACCACTTACTAGATTGTCGCCAACTTGACCTATATACATTCCAAATTTAGTTTTTATGCCAGCTATTTGCCCAGTTCTTTGATAGCTCTCTTTATCATATGCCAAATCTTTTGTTGGTACACCACCAAACATAGATTTTACTCCATCCAAAAAAGATAAAGGTGCTTCATATATCCCATGACCTATCTCATTAAATCCTGCTATATCACCACCAAAACCATAGCTTATGTCAAGCCCACTAGCTACTTCAAAGGCTTCATTTAAAATAGACCCCAATACCATACTAAGCCCTAGCGTAGCAAATCCGGCTTGCAGTCCTAAAGCTTTACCTAAAAGTCCTGCAGCTACATCTGCAATTTTTGCAGTTGAGACTTGGCTTACGACATCTGCTACAACAGCACCACTTATCTTTCCATCATAAGCCCATCCGGCAACTATCGCACCAACAACTCCAAATTTGGCATATGCTATGTTTTGCAAAGTCTGTTTAAAAAAGCCCTTTTGCCTTTGTTCCACCAACTCTCTAAGGAAATTTCCATCAGTGGCAGTTCTTTTACTAATAGATCCATCATCCATAGAAAAACCCATCTTACCACCGCTTTTTTCATGTAACCTATTGGCTAGCTTTACTATCTTGTCGGTATCTTCACTTATCTCATCATATATCTCTTTCTCTCGCCTCTTTTCATCAGCTGTTTTATAAAAGATTATTTGCATAGGCATCAGTGCAAACTCAACAAAATCCTCATTAAGCTCCATCATAGACGAGATCTTATCTACAAAAAAAGGCAAAAAGATAGAAGTGTAATTTATATTAGAAGTCCTACCGATTGCATAAGCAGCACCGGCAGCAAAGGTATTAGCATAAAGTTCTCCGCCAGCTAGATAGCTAAAAAGATCATCTGGCTCTTTGTTTGTTATGTTTAGTTCGTCATCAAAGGCTATAAACTGGCTCATTTTACTCGCTCAGAAATGCCCCCTTTGGGGCCATTTTGCTCATTTTATTTTAGGTAAATTAAAATTTTTTACCTTTTTAATATTTATACCAGCTCTTTTGATAATCTCATCGATTATATTAAAGAGATACTCAAACATATCAGAAGGCACGCTAAGATTTCCATTAGAGACATTTTGCATAAAATCGCCAGTCATCATGCCAGCTTTTATTATTCTATTGTCATTTATCTGCTCTTTTATGGCTACTTGTTGCTCCTCGGCCAGTTTAGTTTCAGCCTTTGTCTTTTCGGTTTGAGCCTTTGTAAGCTCTATTTGCATCTGTAAATTTTGTTTATCAAGCTCTAGTCTATCTCTAAGTCCTTGGTTTTTGAGCTCCAAAGCTTCAAGCTCTTTTTCTAACGTTAAAGCCTTGGTTGCAACATCACCGGCTGCATCCATTGCTTTTGTTGTAAAGGCGATCGTCATCTCAGCCATAAGCGAGGTTATAAATTTAGCCCTAGCATCATCTGTTATCTGAAAGTTATCAAACTCGCTTTTTATATGAGCTAAAGCCTTTTGATATATCGAGCGCTCGCCAGTACTACTTGCCAAAATTGCTTCAAAATTTTCTACAAAATTATCTTTATAATTGATCGCGCTCATGCTAATCCCTTTCTTATTCTGTCTAATTTGTTTATTTTTAACTTCTGTACATTAACCTCTTCTTGTAAACCACCAACAGCCGTCTTAATACCGTTATTTTCTATATCACTTATCCTGCCAGATAGCGCATTTATGGCATTACTTATATCACCAAATGAGCTCTCGTAAGACAAAACCTTACTTTTTAGATCATCTATTTGTGTCTGTTGTTTTTTTATTTTTTCATCTAATTCTTCAATAGTCATACTGCCTCCGCCCTTCTTCTCCAGCCATTGGCATAGACTCTCAATTTTGGATTTTGTTTAATTAGCATGTTGTAGTGTTCAAGCTCCGCTCTATCAAACTCTTTGTCAAATTTCTCTTCATCTACTTTATTTATAGCTGCCAAGCTTATCTCACCCATTATGCCGTCATCTACTACACCAGCTATTCGTTGTGCAACTCTTATGGCAGGTTTTGTGTCAGCATTTACACCAAAGATAAACATTTCATTGGCCTTTAACTGACTATTAATTTCACCAAGCCTCATCCTATCCCAATACTTTTGCTTGTAAAATTTCCAAACTTCATCACGAAGATCCTTGTTATCAAACAACATCCTTGATATTTTTTCGGTATCGCCGCCATATGCTAACGCAGCAAGTATCTCATTCCAGCCTTTCCAGCTTGAATGATACTTTTGATATATCCCCATAAATGTCCACTCACGCTCGGTAGGATTTTTGTGTAAAGCTTTTTCAGGGCGACTAAACTCTAAACCCATTAAAATTTGAAAAGCATTGTTAAAATCTGCCATTTTTACTCCTTATGTTAATTTTTTAAGATTTTTTAACACATTGCTTTGACGTGCTAAAATTTTCCTCAAAAAATACTCGCTCTTTATGCTCGCCTTTTTTACCGATATTAAAGCCCTCTACTGGACGGTGATAACCCATAACTCTACTCCATACGGTGCATCTGGTGCGCTGTGCTTGCAAGGCATGCAAGATCTCACTACTTGTCATCACCAAACTCCTCATGTTTAAAATTTCCGCCATAGTCGTCATAGCCATCGTATCTCCTTCCAGCCTTGCTTGATACAAAGTCTCTAACAAAGATCAGTGCCTCACTTCCCATCCAAGCACCCACACCACAAATTGCAAAACTCACGTGTTCATCCTTGGCAAAAAAGTAAGCTATCTCATAAACTACATATGCACTAAAGCAGCCGTCCCACGTTCGTTTGAGTAAAATTTTTATGCCTCCACCACCATTTTTTATAAAAGCGGTGATAGAGCCTGCACAACCTATGATTAATACATAAAATAAATAATGTAATTCCACGACTATGCTCTAAAGATACTAATTATCTTTGCCGGGCTCAATAGAACATTTACTACACCCTGAGTGATGGCCAAAGCTGTGAGCTTCATCTCTTCATTGTAAAAAATATTGCCATAAAGGCGGTACAGGGCGACACTAAACACTACCATAAACAAACCACCAAGCAACAATACCAAACAGCGCCTAATTTTGCTTTTTGCTTTTGGTAGTAGCTTAATCTCGCTCATTTTTTTCTCCCCATTTTGCTGCGGACGTACTAGATTGCGGCACATTTGCATGCACACATTGCTTTAGAAGATCTTCGCAGGCTTTAAAATACTCTGCTATCTTTTTTTGATTATCTGGATCGTTTCTGTCTCGCTCTGGTTTTTGTGGCATTTTATCGATGCAAGATACTGTGATATATACATCTTGATATTCTGTTTGCTTAATGATTTGTGGCTCTTTACTTGCACAGCCTGAAAATATAGCGACAAGAAAAAGCGTGATCTTAACGTGCCAGCTCATCAAAAATCCTTTCGCAACGCTCCAGCTTCTCTTCGCAGCTTTGCGTAACCAGTGGCTTGATACCATCAAATTTTCTCCTAGCTTTTTCTTGTGTCTTTTTTACATCAGGTTTTTTTATTTCAAGCTCTTTAAATTTAACATTCTGCAACTCGATCTTTGCGTTACACGCCTCGAGATTTGCTTTGACAACTGCACTAATTGCCTCTTTTATCGCTAGCTCGTTTTGTGCTTCCTTTAGTTCAGCCTTAGCGTCTTTAATACCACCTTTTAGACTGTAAATTTCAGCTCCAAGTCCTAGCATTACACCCATTAACCCACCAATTACGATTAGCCAAAGTTTATTTGCAATTAAAAAATTCATTCTACTAGCACCCAGTCAGTAGCAAGAACGTCTGTTTGGCTAGCAAGCCACGGCACGATCTTATCGTCAGCCGTCTTCATATCGATGTGAGGGCAGTAATCAATCTCCTCCCCCTCACCAAAAATAGATAAAAGTGGTTCACGATTTGCGATAAATTTAGATCCTTTGACCAAAAATAAAAACATCCCTTTACCATTCCAACCTTTGCGAGCTACCTTTTTACCCTGTTTTAAAAAACGTATCGCAGAGCCAAAATCAAACCCATCAGAGATATTTTGATAGGCAGCTTCAAAAAGATTTTTAGGTGACCATGAGATATACCCATCAAAATTTGGATGATTTTTCTTACTATCAGCGTACTCTACAAGATAGCCCTCATCATTTGGATTTTCATCCGTAGGTACTTCCCAGCCACGTAGCTTATTGTATTCTCCACGACTCATTGGCATAGCTTTAATCTCTTTCATTCCTATGTACTTTTGCATTATGTCTCCTTTATTTAATAAAATTTATAAAAAATACAGCCGTCAATAGACGGTAACTATGGCCACCAAATTCTTTATGGATGGCTTCGCTATTTAACCATTTTAAACGGATTTACGCACCAAACACTTTTAAGCACTTTCTTATCATCTGCTTCAAGATATGTGTTTTTGTTATCTTCATCCATCCCACAAATATCCATAAGCTTCCATCCTAGATATATCCTACAATAAAACTTAGATTTACCGTATCTAATCTCACGGTAATAACCAAAGCGCTCACATCCATCTTTAAGCCTGCAAGTCACTAGGCATTGAGTGCTTTCTCTGCCTTTGTTTTCTGTAGCTAGAGTATTACCGACACTTTTAACACTGCTTGCATCTATATCTTCAACTTTGACACCTAGATACTTCGCACTAAAGTTTCCTATTCTGTTACGATATAGCCAACAAAGCCTAGCCCAATAAGTTTTATTTTTGCCGTTTGGGAAGTGCTCGTTTTTCCAGCCGTCGTCGCCATTTATCCCATAGTCGTTCTCATCAAACCACGCCGCCCATTTAGGCAAATTCTCGCTTTTCTCATCGCAAGCTAGCAGAGCGATAGGTACTACTATAAAGTGTAGTATCTCGATAGGTAACTCAATAGCTACATTTTTAAGAATTTGTAGTTTTTGCTTTTGGTTTAGCTTCATCTTTTACCTCTGCTTTATACTTAGGGCACTTAGGACACTCGCTCCAAGTGCAGTTACCATCTTTAAGCTTGCTCGCACACACTTCACATCTTTTTACCCTTACTCTCATTTCAGCCCCTCCCTTTGAATTATTAATTCCTTATACTCATTTCTTAAACTCTCTAACACGGCAGTATTGCCTATAATAAGAGCATGCTTTATATCATCCTCACATTCGTTTATATCCGCTTCAAGCTGTGCTAAAGCCCTAGCTTTTTCATCTACCTTTGGCTCTAAAAGCTTGTTTGCTTCATCGTCGCTTATTGGTATTAGTCCTAGCTCTTTTATTCTTTGATTCAGCAGTTCTTCTCTTATGTCATCTTCATAAGCATAAATTTCATTATTTTTATTTTTATATCGTTTCATCTTTGCTCCTTATCTTAGTTCATCCCAATACACGATTGCATATTGAGTTGAGTTTGGAATGATTTTATATGTTGCTTTAGGTGGGACTATGAAATTTATAATGCATCTATCTGGCTCATCGTGAGTTATTATCTTTTTGTTATTTATGAGCACATCAAAATTCACTTTATAGGCATTGTTTATTAGCAAATAAATGTATATTGGTTTATCTGTAGTGTTTTCATAGTTTTCATTCATGTTTCTTTGCGATGTAACGTTTTTATATTCTTGCTCTATGCCTAGCCCTTTATTTGCCTCTATCGCTTCAGCAACTGCTTTTTCGGTTACCGCTGCGTCCTCTTGCTTGGCAGTTATGGTGTTTTTGAGCTTTGTGATGCCTGCTTTTGTTTCGGTGGCAAGTATTGTTTTATCGATTTGCCCACCTGTTGGAGTATTTACGTTTTTGACTTTTATAATGAACACTACTGCCATATTGTATGGTCGAGTTTCGTTTGCAGGTTTAGATGTTGCAAATATTGGTTTGTCTTCCTTACCTGCAACACTTTTGTAGGCTATATCAGTGCCAGTAGTAGAATATGTATATTGAACAGCTCTATAATCGTTTCCTGTAGTACCATAAACATTTCTATTACCTAAGCTATCTGTTACTATACTTCTAAGTTGTAAGCTATTTACAWGGCGGTTTATTACTATCTTGTGCCTAATATGTATTGACATTGCACCAAATATTCTTAGATATAGCTATATC
>NZ_JXUP01000012.1 GCF_001891085.1 Campylobacter concisus | reverse complement strand
CGCTTGATCCAGAGCTTGAAGCCGAAGTTTAAGGTTATTTATCTCTTGCAAAGAAAAAAGTCTATGATCATCGTCACTCATAATATGAATTTTGCTAGAAAGATAGCTGATAGAATTTTGTTTTTAGATAAAGGTGTGATCGCGTTTGATGGCTTGGTAGATGAGTTTTTCAATAGCCAAAACGAAAGAATAAAAAGCTTCATCTCAGCTATGGATATATGAAAATTTTAGCTAGAAAATCTAGCTAAAATTACATTAAGCAAAGTGAGGTTTTATCTGCTCGATCCAAGCTGAAATTCTACCCTCAGTTTTATCACTTTGGTTATCAGCATCAAGTGCTAGACCTACAAATTTTCCATTTCTTACAGCATCAGAGCCATCAAATGTATATCCATCAGTGCTAACCTCACCAACTACTTTTGCACCAGCTTTTACGACCTCATCATAAAGCTTTGCCATGCCGTTACAGTACTCATCAGAGTAGCTCTCGCTATCACCCATGCCAAAAACAGCGACTGTTTTTCCGCTTAGATTTAATGCTTTAAAGTCAAACGCGTCCCAGTCATCTTGAAGATCGCCACTACCCCAGGTTGATGTACCAAGGATGAGCTTATCAAAGCTATTTAGTTTCGCTGCGTCTACATCAGCAACGTTTAAAAGCTCATTTTCAAGGCCTAAACCCTCACTTATAAGTTTTGCTGCATCTTCGGTATTTCCCATGCTGCTTCCATAAACTATACCTATCATTTTTATCCTTTTTAAAAAATTTTACTAATAATCGTATAAGGCACAAGCTTGATCAAACCTCTCGCATAACAGTGCCTAACCTCAACGTGTCGCCTAAATTCCTCATTTCTAGGAAAAACGATATAAACCATCTCACACTCGTGACCAAGCACACCGACAGCTCTATCTATATCGTCGTTTAAATTTCTCATATCATCAAAGCTCACTTTTTTAAAGCTTGGCATGACGCTGAGCAAATTTTTACCATCTTTTTTGACCGAGATGACACCGCTATTGAGCATGACCTCTTTGTCTTGATGGCGGAGTCGTATTTTATCATAAACAAATTGACAAAACATCTGTGCCGCATCGATACAAAACTCAAATTTTCCACTTACATAAAGCATTTTTATCATCTTTGCAGCCGCCATTTTTGGCTCTTTTGCTATAAATTTGATCTTTGAAAAGTCACCTTTTAAATAAGCATTTATGATGATATTTGATGAAATACAAAAGCGATCTACTGGCTTAAAATTTAGACATTTCTCACGAAGTAGGAAATTTATCCTAGCTTCAAAAATTTCTTTAAAATTTAGAAATTTAGCATAAGAAAGTGGTATTTTTAGCTCACTTTCCACACCAGAATTATAAAGTGCAATAAAAATTTTTACACGCGAAAGCTTATCAAGCTTTGCAAAAATATTTGGAGTTATTTCGCCAATATCTGATAAAAGCCCGAATTTCATTGATTATTCTTTGCATCCAAATTCCTTATCTAGCCCAAAGACCTTGCAGTACTCGCAAAATACGCAACTAACGCTTCTTTTTGCACAAACAATTGGAATATTTCTCTTTTTTGCTTGAGTTTTAATAGTCTTCATCGTGTTGTGGTTTAAAAAACTAGTTAGCATCACCACGCACTCGGTATCTTGAGGGATTGGCTTGCGATTTACGCGATTTTCATTTCTAGCATCCCAGTGCTCTATCTTCTCAGCTCCCAAATCATGTAAAACTGCCTTGATAGGCGTTATCTCATCTGCACCGATAACTAAAACTGACATAATAAGCTCCTAAAATTTATTCATTTTCTGATAATGATTATAAGGAAGCTTAACTAAAATTTTTCTTAGTTATGATATTTATTATCACTTATATGTAGAAATTTGTAACGTTTTGCTTAGATATTTAAACATCTAAATTCTCTTAACCTTAGATACCGCAAACAAAAATATGATAAGTCCGCTTGCGGCAAAAAAACTACCAACATTACCGATATTTTTCTCGCCTAAATGAACTATTGTCTGATGCCCTATTAGTGCCCCTGCTCCGATGCCTATGTTATAAATAGCCGAAAATATCGCCATTGCAGCATCAGTGGCTTTTGAGGCTAAATTTAGCACTTTTATTTGAAAACTCATATTTACACCAGCTATGCCAAGCCCCCAAACAAAGGCTAAGACTAGCATTAAAACTTCATTTTTAGCAATAAAATTTAACAAAAGCAAGCAACATAAGATAAGCATGATAGAAATTGCTGAAAATGCATTTGGAATAAGCTTATAAAATTTAGAGAAAAGCAGGCTTGCAACTACACCAGCAACACCAAATATAAGCAAGAATATTGTGATAAATTTTCCATCAAAGCCACTGATATCTTTTGCAAATGGCTCAATGTAGCTATAGGTGCTAAAATGCGCGCTTATGATAATTGCCGTTAGTAAAAATATGACCATTAAAAGGCCATTTCTTGCAAGCTCTGGCAAGCTTTTAAGCGAGCCTGAGTTTTTACTTGGCAGAAGTGGCAAAATTTTATATAGCCAAACTCCAACACCAACAGCAAAAATTCCGATCAGTCCAAAGGTCACACGCCAACCAAGTGCGTCACCTAAAATTCTTCCAAATGGCAGACCAAGTATCATCGCTAGCGATGTACCAAGAGCTAGCAATCCAAGAGCTTGCGAGCTTTTATTTATCGGTGCTAGCCTAACAGCAAGTGAAGCAGTGATAGCCCAAAAAATAGCATGGGCAATAGCTATCATCAACCGAGCAATAATTAAAATTTTAAAATTCCAAGCAAAGGCGCAAAGCGTATGAGCTACAACAAATACGATAAAAACCTTTAAAAGAAGAGATCTTCGTTCTAAATTTGCAGTCAAAAGCATAAGTGGCAAAGAAAGTATCGTGACGCTCCACGCATAAATCGTGATGATAAGACCGGTATCGGCCGTGCTCATGTCAAAATCTTTTGCAATATCACTTAAAAGTGGCACTGGGACAAACTCAGTAGTGTTAAATATAAAAGCACAAAAAGCAAGAGCTATAACCCTTAAATAGGCTACCCTATGAACGCTTATCAAATTTTATCCTTAATTTTTTTCATTACGGTAATGGAATTTTACTTAAAGTTAGTAATTCAAAAGGCAAAATCCTCAGAATTTATTAATGACATAGATTAATAGTAGATTTTGGAAACTAGCTCTATAATAAAAGATTTTTAAAGATCGTAAGAAAATTTAAGGCGGAAAAATGGCTAAAATAATGAAAACTATGGACGGAAATGAGGCTGCGGCGCACGCGGCTTACGCTTTTACGGAGGTTGCGGGCATCTACCCGATCACTCCTAGCTCGCCGATGGCCGATTACACCGATATGTGGGCGGCTCAGGGCAAGAAAAATTTATTCGGCATGCCCGTTAAAGTAGTCGAAATGCAAAGCGAGGGCGGGGCTGCGGGCACCGTGCACGGCTCGCTGCAAGTAGGCGCGCTGACTACCACATATACGGCTTCGCAAGGACTTTTGCTAAAAATCCCGAATATGTACAAAATCGCAGGCCAGTTACTACCGGGCGTCATCCACGTGAGCGCGCGCTCTATCGCGGCTCAGGCGCTTTCTATCTTTGGCGATCATCAGGACATCTACGCCTGTCGCCAAACGGGATTTGCTATGCTAGCAAGCGGCTCCGTGCAAGAGGTCATGGATATCGCCGGTGTCGCGCATCTAGCGGCGATCAAGGGTCGCGTGCCGTTTTTGCACTTTTTCGACGGATTTCGCACGAGCCACGAGATACAAAAGGTCGAAGTGCTTGACTACGCGCACTTTGATAGGCTTCTTGACCGCGAGGCGCTACAAAAATTTAGAGACGAGGCGCTAAACCCCGAAAACCCGAAGACTCGCGGTACTGCGCAAAACGACGACATCTACTTCCAGACGCGCGAGCTAGCTAACCGCTACTACGACGCGGTGCCAGATATCGTGGCCGAGTATCTAAAAGAAATTTCAAAAATCACGGGACGCGACTATAAACCGTTTAATTATTACGGCGATCCGCACGCTACGCGCATCGTGGTCGCGATGGGCTCTGTCACGCAAACTCTCGAAGAAGTTGTCGATCACCTGCGCGCAAAGGGCGAAAAAGTAGGCGTGCTAAAGGTGCATCTATACCGTCCGTTTAGCCTAAAATACCTCTTTGACGTAATGCCTGAGACGGTAGAAAAGATCGCCGTGCTAGACCGCACGAAAGAGCCGGGAAGCCTCGGCGAGCCGCTATATCTGGACGTCAAGGCGGCGTTTTACGGACGCAAAAATCAGCCCGTGATCGTGGGCGGACGCTACGGTCTAAGCTCAAAAGACGTCGATCCTGCACAAATGCTAGCCGTCTTTGAAAATCTAAATTTAAGCGAGCCAAAAAACGGCTTTACCGTCGGTATCGAGGACGACGTGACCTTCACCTCGCTAAAAGTCGGCGAGAAAATTTCGCTAAGCGACGAGAGCGTAAAAGAGTGCCTATTTTACGGTCTTGGCGCGGACGGTACCGTTGGGGCGAATAAAAACTCAATCAAAATCATCGGCGACAAAACCGATCTTTACGCGCAAGCGTATTTTGCCTACGACAGCAAAAAATCGGGCGGCTACACGCGCTCGCATCTGCGTTTCGGTAAAAACCCGATCCGCTCGACCTATCTCGTCTCAAATCCGCACTTCGTAGCCTGCTCGGTCGCGGCGTATCTTGAAATTTACGACGTTATAGACGGTATCCGCGAGGGCGGGACGTTCCTGCTAAACTCGATCTGGGACGCCGAGCAGACGGTCACTAAACTGCCGAGTAAAGTAAAGAAAATTTTAGCCGTCAAAAAGGTAAATTTCTACATCATCAACGCTACCAAGCTAGCTCGCGAGATCGGGCTGAAAAACCGTACGAACACCATCATGCAGTCGGCGTTTTTTAAGCTTGCCGACATCATCCCGTTTGCCGACGCGCAAAAATACATGAAAGAGTACGCGCACAAAGCCTATGCCAAAAAAGGCGAAGCGATCGTAGAGATGAACTACAAGGCTATCGATATGGGCGCGGACGGGCTGGTTAAGGTCGCGGTCGATCCTAGCTGGGTAAATTTGACGGATGACGCGAGCGCGGAGGAAAAATACGTCGGCGACGAATTTATAGAAAAAATCGTCAAGCCTATCAACGCCGCCAGGGGCGATAGCCTGCCCGTTTCGGCATTTGTGGGCTTTGAAGACGGACACTTTAAATCAGGCACGACGGCCTACGAAAAACGCGGTATCGGCGTAATGGTGCCAAAGTGGATCGAGAGCAACTGCATCCAGTGTAATCAGTGCGCCTTCGTCTGCCCGCACGCGGTCATCAGACCGTTTCTCATCGACGAAAATGAGCTCGCCACCGCGCCGCAAACCGTGCAAGATCACGTCCTAGACGCCAAAGGCAAAGAGGTAAAAGGGCTAAAATACAAAATCCAAGTTAGCCCTCTAGACTGCACGGGCTGCGAATTGTGCGCTCAAATTTGCCCGAGCAAGGAAAAATCGCTCGTCATGGTGCCGCTAGCCGAGGAGATGGAGCGACACGAGCAGGAAAACGCCGATTATTTATTTAAAAAAGTAACCTACAAAGACGACCTGATGAGCAAAGATAGCGTCAAGGGCGTGGGCTTTGCGCAGCCGCTATTTGAGTTTCACGGCGCATGTCCCGGATGCGGCGAGACGCCTTATATCGGGCTTGTTACGAGACTATTTGGCGACCGTATGATCGTGGCAAACGCCACCGGTTGTAGCTCGATTTACGGCGGCAGCGCGCCTTCGACGCCTTATACGACGAACAAAGAGGGTAAGGGCGTAGCGTGGGCGAATTCGCTATTTGAGGATAACGCGGAGTTTGGCATGGGTATGAACGTCGCGGTAGAGACGCTGCGCCACCGCATCGAAGACATCATGCTGCGCACCAAAGACGCCGCGCCAAATGCCCTAGCCGCGCTATACTCCGACTGGATCGCGCATAAAAACGACGGCGATAAAACGACGCAAATCGCTAAAATTTTAACGCCGATTTTGGAGCAAAATTTAGACGTAGAGGGCGTGAAAGAAATTTTAGAGCTAAAAAGATATCTCGTCAAAAAATCCCAGTGGATCATCGGCGGCGACGGCTGGGCCTACGACATCGGCTTTGGCGGTCTTGACCACGTGCTAGCTAGCGGCGAGAACGTAAACGTGCTCGTACTTGACACCGAAGTCTACTCAAACACCGGCGGTCAAAGCTCAAAATCAAGCCGCGCAGGCTCCATAGCGCAGTTTACGGCCTCCGGTAAACCGATGCAGAAAAAAGATCTAGGCTACATCGCGATGACCTACGGAAACATCTTCGTAGCTCAAATCAACTCAAACGCGAGCCAAGCAAACACGATAAAAGCCATCGCCGCAGCCGAGGCCTACGACGGACCTAGCCTCGTGATAGCGTATTCGCCGTGTATCGCGCACGGTATAAAAGGCGGCATGGCCTACTCCGGAGGTCAAGGCGAGCTAGCGACCAAGTGCGGCTACTGGCCGACCTACGTCTACGATCCGCGCCTAATCAAAGAGGGTAAAAATCCGCTCAAAATGACCTCAAAAGAGCCGGATTGGTCGCTTTACGAGGAGTTTTTGCTAAACGAGGTTCGCTACAACTCGCTTAAAAAAACTAACCCGCAGCACGCGGACGAGCTGCTAGCTAAAAACAAAGCCGACGCGCAAAGACGCTACCGCCAGCTAAAACGCCTAAGCTTGGCTGACTTTAGCGACGAGATCGAGTCTAGAGCGCCTGAAAGCGCCGAGGATGCCTCTGCCGACAGCGTAGCCGAGTAGGGCGCAAATTTCTCTCGCCTAAATTTGGCAGGCGAGGGAAAATATCTATAAATTTAGCCGCTAGTTTAGGCAGTTAAATTTGCTTTCAAATTTGATAATGCAGGAAATTTAAAAGGTGCAAAATGAGCCAAACCCATCCTTTTAAACCGATTTTTGATAAAAACTCTAAAATTTTAATTCTCGGCTCCTTTCCTTCCGTCATTTCTCGTAAGTTCGGCTTTTACTACGCAAATCCGCAAAATCGCTTTTGGCGGGTGCTGGCCGGGATTTTAAATGCTCCGCTACCTACAAGCACGGATGAAAAGATAAATTTTCTGCTTACCAGCCGTATCGCCATCTACGATGCCGCGATCTCGTGCGAGATAAAGGGCTCGAGCGATGCTAAAATGACCGCCGTCTCGCCCGCAAATTTAGAGCCGATTTTTAGCGGAGTGCGCATAGCGCAGGTATTTTCAAACGGCAGCAAAGCGCATGAAATCTGCGAAAAATATCTAAAAACTCAAATTTTAAACGCAACCGGCAAACCGCCCCTCAAACTACCCTCGACTAGCTCGGCAAACGCAAATTTTAGCTTTGAAAGGCTTGCGCAAGAGTGGAAGGTCGTCGCGGGCACGTTAAAGGACGACTAAAAAATTAGTAAATTTATCAAGTTTGTAAAGCATCCAAAAGAAGTGTGTAATTAAAATAGTGCTAAAATTCTTAAGAAAGAGCACTATTGCAAGGAAGATAAATGTCAAAAATAAGTAATTCTTTAAATAATTTCAGGCAGTTAAAAGAAGATATTAATACATTGAATGTTAAATCTATGTCGGAAAACGAAGCGCAGGAATTTGCTAGAAATAAGGAAGCACTAATTTATATAGAGAATTACATAAATTTATTGGACGAAAATCTACTTCCGAATGCTTTTTTTGGAGAATTTCAAAACTGCTTTGTCAATTGGAATAGAAGTATGGGGCATTTGACTGCCATTATCGACAACGCCTTAACAATATTAGCCAGATATTCAACCATATATATTCCAAAAAATCAGGCAAAACCAATCGTTATGGAGATGATTGCGGGATACAATGACGCAATAAAGGCATCATTGGATGATTTAAAATTAGAAGCGATCAAAAATAAAATAACAGATGTCGAGAATTCTATACAAAATTCAATATTGCTAACGGCGATTTTTTAAAACAAAAAGATGAAATCTATGGATACTTTAATGAGATAGAAAAAATTAGAACTAATTTGGTAGTTAGGCAAGAAGATAAAGATATATCTATACAGCAAGAAATAGAAAATGCAAGAAATAAGATAGCTCAAGACCTAGAATTAACCAAAGAGAAAATTACCGAAAATTATCAAAAACTAGAAGAAATAGGAAAATTTCATATAAAGATTTTCGGTGAACTAAATGATAATGTTCGCAGTGGAGGCTTGGAACAAAAACTTGACAATATGTTTAAAGATTTAGATGAATATAAAGGTATAATGAAAACTCGTTTTGATGAGTATGACAAAATAATCAAGGAACTAAATGAAAAAGCTACTAATGCGAGTCTTTCTGCCTCTTATGGCAGGGAGAGAAATTCGATAAGTGAAACGATTGTATTTTGGAATTTTTCCTTTATCGTATGTATTTTATTTATATTTTTAGTAGCACTTTGGTCCTTTTATGATTTAAAAGAAATTTTAAACTTTGATGTAAAAACTACAATTGAACAACTCGGGCAATCAAACGATGCAATAGCTACGCCCTATATATCTGCCTTATTGAACAATAGAATTTATATTATCTTTTTCGGATTTTTTTCAAAAATAACTATGGCACTACCTCTTATTTGGCTTGCTATTTTTTGTTCAAATAGGCGTAAAGAAGCTATGAGGCTTTCACAGGAATATGCACATAAAGTCGCAATTGCAAGCTCATATGAAAGTTACAAAGAACAAATCAAAAATTTAAACGAAGAAAATCAAGAGTTGCTTACAAAATTAATGTCGTCTACGATTGATATAATTTCTAAAAATCCAAGTGATTTTTTAGATAAATCAAAAAGCTCTGATAGGTTGATTGACTATGATGGAATTGTAACTAAAATAAAGCAGTTACCAGAATGGCTCATTGATGTTATAAAACAGAAAAGTAAAAATTGATTTAAAGTATATTCAATTGGTGGTAATGCAATAAATTATAAGGATTAAATTTGTGAATTTTTTAGATATTAAAATTTTAAAATTCCTCCTCCTGCTCCCGCTTTTAGCGCTAGTCGTGCAAGCACTAGAGCCAAAAATCGTAATGAAGCCCGAAGCGAGCCTAAAAAACGGACTTTACTACGTAAAAGGTAAGCTCTACGACGGCACGCTAAAGATGCTTCGATACAGCGTCGAGGACCTATATGACGTAAATGCGATGGGCATGGTCTATCCGAGGCTAAAACCTCTGCCGCCCACGCTCATACGCGAGATAGACGGCAGGGCGGCACGGCGGTGCGATACAGGGACTATTTTGACGGCAGAGACAAACCCTCAAACGAATACCCCTTAAAAAACGGCGTTCGCGATGGCACGGCAAAGCACTACCACGCAGATAGCGGCGCGCTGATGGGCGAGAGCGAATACAAAAATGACGTCCGCGACGGGCTCTACCGCCGCTACTACTTTGACGAGGGCGGTGCGTTAAAGCAGGAGGGCTTTTTCAAGGCGGACAGGCGAGAGGGCGTGTTTACCGACTATTACGTTAGCGGCGAGGTTAGCGCACACAGCCCATACGTCGGCGGGCTGCGAAACGGCGAGGACTTCGACTACTACAAAAGCGGTAAAATCCGCGGCAAGCGAACCTACAAAGAGGGTAAGCGAGAAGGCGCGGAGACATGGTACTACGAAGGCGGCGCCGTGGAGGAGACGGGCGAATACAAAAATGACCGCAAAAACGGCGTTTGGAAGCGATTTTACGAAAACGGAAAAACGCGCGTGGTAGAAAATTACAAAGACGGCGAAAAAAACGGCGTCGCGCGCGAATACTATCCAAGCGGTAAGCTACGAGGCGAATACGAGTACAAAGATGGCCGCCAAATAGGCGCTGGGCTGGACTACTACGAGAGTGGAGCGCTGGCGGCGAAAATGATGTTTAAAAACGGGCGCTATCACGGACTGTACGAGGAGTATCACGAAAACGGCAAGCTAAAAGCCAGAGTGTTGTTTGAGGACGGACTGGAGGTCGGCGAGGCGCGCCACTACTACTACGCAAACGGCAAACTAGAGGCTGGGGGGAGTTTGAGCGCGGTAGGCTCATCCGCGCCAAAAAATACGACGAATCGGGTAAGCTAATCAGCGACAAGTCTGATAAAAACGGACTGCCGAGGGAGTAAATTCGGCTAAATTTATGCCTTTGCAGTTTAAATTCGCTCTTTAAATTTTAGCTTTTAGCCGTAAATTTAACGTTTATATCGCTTTGGCTGGAAAATTTAGCGCGTAAAGCTCAAAAAGCGGCAAAGCGATAAAAATCCGCAAAATTTTATAAATTTTAACGCGCGAAACGGCTGCGCACAAACGGCTCATAAATTTCACGGTGCGAGATTAAAGCGCTCAAACGTAAAGCGGCGATGTTTGCGCGAATTTGACGGCAAAACGCGGGTTTTTGCATTTGCTGGCGTAAAACGCAGGCGGTTTGGGCGTCAAGCTAGCATTTAAAAGATGTCGAAGCGACTCTGGCAAAGTGTGCCAAAAACGTAGGCGCAAGACTTGCAGACGCGAACGGGTAAAATTTGCAGGCGATTTTACCTTGTAAAAAATAAAACTTTGCCAAACCGAAAAGCCGTAAATTTAATCCGCCCGCGCGAAGTAATCAAAATGCCGCTTTTAGCCGATAAAATTTACACGCAAATTTAGGCCGCTAGCGCGCAAAATTTGACCACATTTTCGGCTTTGCGCTCTTTAATTTAGACTAAATTCGGCCTCATCGGTTCGTTAAATTTAGCGCGTTTGGTTATGCTAAATTTACCCTTTTGCGTCGCAGGCTAAAAAATTTATGCGGTTAATTTATGCTCGCTATTTTAGGCGGTTGCAGCCGAATTTAACGCGGCGGACGAAATTTAAATTTAGAGCAAATTTAATTTAAAACCGTAAAATCGCCGAAATTTAAGGAGAAAAAATGAAAAAAATCGGCCTAATCGGCGGGATGAGTTTTGAGTCTACGATAACGTATTACGAGCAAATAAATCGTAAAATAAACGAGTGCTTGGGCGGCCTTAGCAGCGCAGAGATACTGCTAAGCAGCGTAAATTTCGAGGAGATCGAGGCCTGCCAGCGCGAAAACAGATGGGAGGACGCGGGCGAAATTTTGGCACGGCATGCTAGGATTTTACAAGGTGGCGGGGCGGATTTTATCTTCATCTGCACAAACACGATGCACAGGTGCTTTAACGCCGTGCAAAGCGCCGTTAGCGTGCCCGTAGCGCACATCGCGGACGCCACGCTAAAAGCGCTAAAAAACGCAGGCGTCGCTAAGGTAGGGCTGCTCGGCACCGTTTATACGATGACGCAGGATTTTTACAAAAGTCGGCTGATAGAGGGCGGCGCGGAGGTGCTTTTGCCAAGCGCGGGGGATATGGCGGAAGTAAATCGCGTCATCTTTGAGGAGCTTTGCTACGGCAAAATCGCGCCTAGCTCAAAGGCCAATTTCTTGCGCATCATCGAGGATTTTAGGTCGTGCGGCGCGCAAGGAGCGATACTTGGCTGCACCGAGATAGGCATGCTGGTATCGCAGGCGGATACAGATATGCGACTTTTTGATACGACGCAGATACACATTGACGCGGCGGTTGAGGCGGCGTTGTCTATGCTTAATCAAAACGGTCGCTAGACGAAGGAAATGACTTAGCCGAGCGGTAAGCAAGGTTGTTTAATAAAATCCACTAATTTTAGTTGCTTGCTAAAAATTTTACCGCTTCATAAGCGTTTTGAAAGATTAAATCCGAATGCTCTTTTAGACTTTGCGCATCCGCGTATCCGCATCTGCAAGTTAGGCCGATACCTTTGATACCGGCGTTCTTTGCCGCCATTAGATCCATCTGCGTATCGCCTATCATAAATGCGTTTCGTTTATCTTTTCCAAGTTTTGCGAGAGCTAAATTTACGGGCTCCGCGTTAGGTTTTGGATTTAGCACGTCGTCGCGGCCTACCACCACTTTTATAAAATTTAAGACCCCTAAATTTTCAAGCAAAATCTCCGAAAATTTCGACGTTTTCGTAGTAACTACGCCGACGTCGGCAATACTAGACGCCAAACCTACGGCATCTTTTGCAAACGGCAAACTCGAAGCCGAAGGGGAGTTTGAGCGCGGCAGGCTCATCCGCGCCAAAAAATACGACGAAGCGGGTAAGCTAATCAGCGATAAACAGGGTAAAAACAGACTTCCGAGGGAGTAAATACTAAAATAAGTTGTTACTGGCATCATTTGAATTTTTACCAAACCAAATATTTACGTCCTTTTTTATTTTGAATATTTTAATTAGCCTTAAATCACACTACAATAGTTGTACTTAATATTAAAATTTTTATATTTATCTTTTGCATCTTAGCCATAAAAGCAGCAATCTCATTTATAAAATCATCAAAAAAGCATTAAAGCCACTGGGCGAAGATAGTTTTATAAAGCTTATGATAGACAAACACTGGATAGAAAGCAATGTGCGAGAAAATAAAGCTGGCGGAGCATTTTTTGTGAGTTTGCCAAAATTTAAGCAACCAAGAATTTTTACCACCTACATGAATACTCTTTCGCACTTAATCCAGCAAGCTCATGAGCTAGGGCATGCTTGGCACTACTACTTGATGCGTGATCTTCCTGTTTTAAGCGCAAATTTTCCAATGAGCTTAGCCGAGAGCGCGAGTACATTTAATGAGACTCTTTTACGAAATGAGCTAAAAAAAGATGACTCACTTAGGGTAGAAATTTTATGGCAGGAGCTAAAAAGTGCTGCAAATTTTTTACTTCATATAAGCGTTAGATATGAGTTTGAGACTGGTTTTATAAAGCTGCGACAAAAAGGTCAAGTCAGCAAAAAAGATGCAAACGATCTTTTAAAACAAACTTGGGATAAATTTTATAAAGACAGCACGAGCGATGTTGAAGAATTTTTGCCATATTTTAAGCCACATTTTTATAAAACAGATAACTACATCTACAACTATCCTTATAGTGTCGGCTATCTGCTATCACAATTTTTTCTAAGTGAGTTAAAAAAGATGAAGCAAAATTTTGCAAAATTTATAAACAATTTTTAATAGAGTGTGGCACGAAAAGCGTAGAAGAGCTAGTGAAAAAACACTTTAAAAAAGATACGACAAAGTGCGAATTTTGGCTGATTGGCATAGATGAAGCGCTAAAAAATTTAGATGAGTTTAAAAAGGCAGTGGCTGTATAAATTCACTAGTTATCTTAAACGTTTTATCTTTTTTCGAGAAATTTTATAAATTTTTGATGGAGCATCTTCGAAAAAATGATCATCTACTATTTCATCAGCCACGCTCATAGCCCAAGCTTCATTAAAATTTTGCCCATTTTTGTTTGCACTACTTGAATAAAGCCAGTCAAATTTAGCTAAAAATTTTTCGTGCTCGCACTCTTTTACGACTCTAATCGCCTTTAAATTTGGATACAAAAATGTAGCTTTTCTCGAACGGCGTATAAAATTTTTATATTTTTTGGCACTCTAACAAGCTCATTTAAAACGCTAAATTTTGCCGTCGTGATAAGGCAAGGTTTATTCTCATCACGCATTTTGGCCCTATTTATCTCTTTATAATCTTTACTCAAAAAGCCAGCTGTCGTATCAGTTTGTGCTAGAAATATCATAATTTTTCTCTTTTTGATAGTAAAAATATACAAGAGATTATTAGAGCAAATCCTAAAAAATCCCAAAATACAAATTTTGTCCCAAGCCAAAAGTAGCCAAAAAATGCTGCGCTTAGCGGTTCTATGCAGGCTAATAAACTAGCTTTTGCTGCGCCTATGAGCTTAACACCTATCATATAAAAGCTAAATGCAAAAATGGTGCCAAGCGTAATAACAGTAATAAATGCAAGCCATTGATTTATACCATTAAGCCCAGCAAAATCCCAAACTCTCATATAGCAAGCAAGCACTATTCCGCCCATAACCATGCCCCAGCCAAGCGTGAGAGTGACTGAATATTTAGCATTTAGCCTTGCTGGAGCAAGATTATAAACACAAACGCAAATGGCACTCACCAAGCACCAAAATAGCGCTTTTGGCGAAATGACAAGAGATGAAATTTGAGCATGTGTGCTTAGGAAAAATACGCCAAGCATCGCGCAAAGCAGAGCTAAAATTTCAAGTGGTCTTGGTGCTCGCTTCTCTTTTAGGCAGATGACGGCTAGGATGAGAACTGGCGCAGTGTATTGAATAACAGTCGCAACTGCGGCATTTGAAAGCTCAATGGAGTAAAAATAAGCGTACTGCGTCATCATAAGCCCAAGCAGGGCATAGACTAAAAACTCGCCAAGGAGCTTTATATCTTTAATCGGAGCAAAAACGGTACTTGGTTCTTTAAAAGCATAAAAAATCACAATAACAATGCCAGCTAGCATCAGTCTATATGGCACCAAAAAATCAGAATTTATACCAAGTGAAAATAGATACTGCCCACAAACCCCACTAAATCCCCAAAGGATACCGCCAACTAAAGTAAGGAGTATCCCAAGACGATGAGTATTCATTAAATTTATCTATCTTTATGAAGCTGTGCATCTTTGCCATAATACGGCGAATATGGTCCATAAAGTATGCAGTTATGGCAATCTCTTGAAAATAAATAAGCATCTGCCATTACTGCTAGATCGTATGATCTATCTGAGATGGTATTTGCCACCTGTGAGATGACGGCTGAGACTAACATGCCAAGTAGGCTACTTTGGCCACTACTGCTATCTTCTGCTGCCATAGCACTGCCTTGCCAAAGAGTAGCGCCGCTTTTTATATCAATAAGCTTTGCTTCAAGGACAACCTTTGTTGAGCTTGAGATGACCGCATAGCTCGTGCCATAATCTTTTATATTGATGTAAAGCACACTATCAGCATGGAAAATTTTATCAAGCTTATTTAGTGGCACGGCTGCGATCTCGCTTGGCTCGGTTATGCCATTTAGCTTAAAGGTATCATTTACAAGAGCCACTGGAAATACATAGTATCCTGCCTCACTTAGTGGTGCGACTGCATTTGCCAAAACAGCAGCTGGACCTGAAATTTCTGTGCTATCGTTTGTTGGCATAAGCACTAAGATAGAGTGAGGTCTTTTTTGTAAAAATTCTGAGTAGTCGTATGGCTCAGGCTCTTTTATAGAGCAACCAATAAAAAATACTACCAAAAATATAGCGGCCATAAATTTAAGGCTATTTTTCATTATTTGCCCCCTCTTTTTGCTCTACTTTTTTCGGAGTTAAATTTTTAGAGCCTTTGATGAAATTTATATACTCCCTTGACTCTGGGAAATTCTCTACTTCTTTGTCAAAATTTGCATTTGCAGCACCTAAATTTCCATTATTTAGATACAAAAGTCCAAGGTGTGCATATACGCCAGGAGCGATCTTGTAGCCCTTTTGTGTTGATATCTGCACCAAATTTTCTAAGCGTGAAATTTGCTCGTTTGTATCGCCCTCTTCGTTTAGGTAGCTATATAGCGAGCTACTATATGATCCGTCCCAATAATAAAGTGATCTTGGACCACTTGAGTGGCCGCAGCCCGCTAAAAATAGCGCAAAAAGCGCAAGGCTGGCAAGCTTTATTTTACTTGCCATGCTCCACTTTCTATGCCATTTACTAGATTATTTACCGCTTCAATAATAGCTAGACTTAAAACCTTGCCATTTAGCGTAGAGTCGTATCCTGCTGTGCCGCCAAAGCCTATGATCTCTCTGTTTGAAAGGGTGTATTCGCCAGCACCGCTAACCGAATAGACAACCTCAGCTGTTTTGGTATCAACGATATTTAAATTTACCTTTGAATAGGCAGTTTGTTGCTTGCCTTTGCCAAGTATGCCAAATAGCTGATGATCACCTGTAGTTTTTCGTCCAAACTCGGTTACATCACCGGTTATCACGTATCTTGCACCTTTTAAATTTTGAGCAGTTTTACTTAGCTCGCTCTCTTGTTTGATCACTTTCATATTTGATCTATCAAGCACCAAAAATCTGCCACTTTGCTGTAAATTTGTGATCAAAATGCTTTGAGCTTGGTTGCCAAGCCTATCCTCGCCATCAGCAAATACACCATTTTGGTAAGCTGATTGATTATTAAATCGACCTATCGAAACTGAAATTTTTTGACCATTGTAAACTGTGCCGTAGCTTGCTACTTTTGGAGTCTCAACAACCCTTGAGCTCTCACTCGCACATCCAGCAAAAAGAGCTGCCGTAAGCAAAACTACACCAAATTTAAATACATTTTTCATTTTTTATCCTTTGCGACAAAATCGCTTGTATATTACTAAATTTCTTTTTAAATAGCTTTAAATTTCATCCATGTGCCTTTTAGGTATCTAATCGTAAAAAGTACCGCCTTTACAGCCCAGTCAGCAAACATTGCAAACCAAGTACCTATCATGCCAAGATCAAACGTAAGTGCAAAGATATAGGCCAATATGACTCTACAAGCAAACATGCAAACTAAATTTACAATCATTGGATATTTGGCATCCCCAGCTGCTCGAAAAACGGTCGGATATGTATAGGCAAGTGGCCAAATAAGACACATAGCGATACCGTGATACCAGACGATCTGCCTTGTTAAATTTATGGCTTCGCTTGAGAGATTATAAACAAGAAGCAATGGCTCAAGCAAAAGCAAAATTACTGCTGTGCTAAAAAGCTGGACAATATAGATACTTATCATCGACTTTCTTACGTAAAATTTAGCCTGAGTAAAGTCGTTTGCGCCAACGCACCTTGAGATAACCACACTAAGCCCTGTTCCTATCGCCATACCAGGGAGCACTTGAAACATCACGATCGTCCCACCCACGGCATTTGCAGCGATACTTGCTGTGCCAAAGAGAGAAACTAAACTTAAAACAATAATGCGCCCTACGTAAAACATCGAATTTTCAAAACCATAAGGCACTCCGATATTTAAAATTTTCTTGATGATCTCGTAGTCAAATTTATAGACAAAGCTCTTTCTTATGTGAAGCTTTAGCCTTATATCAAGAAGCAAATAGACTATAACAAAGCAAGCAAGCATCTTGGCTATAAGCGTGCTAATGGCGATACCTAAAATACCAGTATGAAATGTATAAATACTAATGGCTGTTAAAAGTACGTTTAATAAATTTGCAGCCGCCATAATATACATAGGTAGCTTTGCGTTTGACATCGTGCGAAAGATCGCCGCAGCTGCTGCATAGACAGCCAAAAATGGTGCAGAAATGGCAGAGAAAACAAGATAGTGACTAGCATCATGCCTTACTTGCTCACCAATATCGCCAAAGACATAATCTAGGATAATATCTTTTAAAACTATGATGACCGCTGCGATAAAAAGGGCAAAGATAAAACTAAACCAAACGAGCTGATTTGCTGTGATTTTGGCGTTGCCACTTTGTTTATTACCTAGATACTGGCTAGCAACCACCGAGCCACCAGTAGCGATAGCTGTAAAAATGCTAATAAATAGCGCCATGACAAATTCCACAAGACTAATCGCACTTACAGCGCTTTCACTAACACTTGCTGCCATTAGCGAGTTTGCAAGCCCCAAGCTATACTCTAAAAACTGCTCAACTGCAATAGGGAAAAATAGCTTTGCAAGGTCGGCATTTGAGAAAAATTTTGTATTTTGATCTTTGATTTTGTTTACCATACTTCCCCTAAGATAAACTTAAAAAATTTTAATATTTAAGCCAAGATCTGCTTTTTGCAAATCCTGACTTAAAAATTTTAGTGTCTTGAAAGATAATTTGTATCGTAGTTATTGCTTAAAAAGTCTTTGTTTTCCATCATAGCGATGTGAAAATCTTTTGTTGTTTTGATGCCATTTATTATGAGTTGATCAAGAGCTACTTTCATCTTATGGATCGCCCTATTTCTATCAGTATCCCAAACCACGAGTTTGCCGATCATACTATCGTAATACGGCGGTATAGAGTAGTCTTGATAGATATGGCTATCCATTCTTACATTGCGGCCACCTGGGCAGACATATTTTGTGATCTTGCCAGGACACGGCGTAAATGTATTTGGATCTTCAGCTGTTATCCTGCATTCGATCGCATGACCTTTTAGCTCGATGCTCTCTTGTGATGGTAGTGCCTCGCCTTCAGCCACTTTTATCATAAGCTCGATGATATCAAGTCCGCTTACCATTTCGCTCACTGTATGCTCAACTTGAAGTCTTGTATTCATCTCGATGAAATAAAAGTCTAAATTTTTATCGACCAAAAACTCAAACGTACCAGCTCCCTCGTAGCCGATCGCTTTTGCCGCTTTTATGGCTGTTTCGTGAAGTCTCTCTCTTGTTTTTTCATCAAGTAAAATAGCTGGGCTCTCTTCGATCAGCTTTTGGTGGCGACGCTGCATGGAGCAGTCACGTTCGCCGATGTGAAGCACATTGCCATGGCTATCGCCAATTACTTGAACTTCGATGTGGCGTGGGTTTAGGATATATTTTTCCATATACATTGTGCCATCGCCAAATGCACTCATCGCCTCGCTCTCAGCAGACCAAAATGCTTTTTCTAAATCAGCCTCTTTTTCAACAACGCGCATACCGCGTCCGCCACCACCTGCCGCAGCTTTTAAGATGACAGGGTAGCCTATCTTTTTGGCTAGCTCTTTTGCAGCTTTTGTATCAGCCACAGCGCCGTCTGAGCCAGGGATGACTGGCACGCCAGCTCTTTGCATGACCTGTTTTGCCTTGCTCTTGTCGCTCATCAAAGCCATCGCAGCAACGCTTGGTCCTATAAATTTGATCTTGTGATGTGAGCAAATTTCAACAAAATTTTGATTTTCACTTAAAAAGCCATAACCAGGAAAAATAGCGTCTGCTTCGCTGATCTCAGCTGCACTTATGATAGCTGGGATATTTAGGTAGCTATCACTTGAACGCTCTTTACCGATGCAAATGGCCACGTCAGCGTATTTTACGTAAAGCGCGTCTTTGTCAGCGGTTGAATAAACCACAACGGCTTCTTTACCCATCTCCTTTATCGTTCGCAAAGCACGAAGAGCGATCTCACCGCGGTTTGCGATTAAAATTCTTTTTAATTCCATTAATTTTTCTCCACGCCAAATAACGGCAATCCAAACTCAACTGGCTGTCCGTCAGAGACTAGCATCTCAGTGATCTGGCAGTCAAATTCAGCCTCGATCTCGTTCATGATCTTCATAGCCTCGATGATGCCCACTACATCGCCTTTTCTCACTCTTTGACCTACTTTTACAAATGGTGCAGCGCCTGGGCTTGGAGCAGCGTAGAAAGTACCTACCATAGGAGATTTTATGCTATCTTTTGGCGAATTTGCAGCTGGTTTTACCTCTGAGCTAACGACAACATTTACAGGTGTTGGCGCTGGAGCTGCTGCTTGTACCGCTGGCTTTGCAGGCGCGCAATAATCAGCAAATTTCTCTACCTCGACCTCAAAATCACCACTTTTTATCTTGATATGATTCATCTCCATACCATTAAAAAATTCGATAAGCTCTTTTATATCTTCTTTTTTCATAGAAAATTCTCCTAAATTTTTATATAAGCGTCTAATTGTAGCGAAAATTAGATAAAAAATTTTTTTATGAAGCAAAAACGAGAACTCAAAGTTACTCTTTTTTACTAAGTTATTTTTCAGTAATAATTATCTTAATGCCTTTAGTATCCACTAAATTTTCATCGATGATGATCTCATCTATCTTTGCTGCCCTTATCACGCCACTTTTTGGATTTTTTATACTTTTTATCGCTCCACTTGTGCTTACATCGACACTTGAATATTCAAACGCAAGACTCGTATCCATAAAAATGCAATCTTTTACGACCAAATTTTCCACGTAACAAAGTGCTTGCAAGCTCTTTATCGTGCAGTTTATAAGCGTCACATTTTTTGAGCTCCAAGCCAGATATTCGCCTGAGATGAGGCAGTTTTGTGCGGTCACATTTTCGCAGTTCCAAAAAGCATCTTTTGAGATAAGTTTTGAGTTTGTGATATGAACATTTTTACAACCATCAAAGCAGTAGTTTCCATCTAAATTTAGCCCATCGATCTCTAAATTTTCGCTATTTGCCCCAAAGTAATCGCCCCTGGCAAAGACATTTTTTATCTTCACATCCGTGCATCCCCAAAGTGTTTCACTAGCATCTGAAAAATTTATATTTTCTAGCGAAATTTGCGAGCTTTTTCTAAAGCTTTTTGGAGCGTTGATGAGCGCGTCTTTGAAGCTTAAATTTGCACTGTACCACATGCCAGCTCTTGCTAGAGACTCCAAGTATCCGCCATTTAGCGTGACATCGCTTGCGTACCAAAGTGGATATTTGTAGGCAAAAACGCACTCATTTAGCTTTAAATTTGAGCTATGCTTTAGCGGCGACTCGCCATCTTCAAAGATACAGTTTGTAAAATTTACACTTTTTGCCCCAAACATCGCACGCTCGCCAGTAAAAATTTCTGCATTTTTCTCTTGCATTTTTGTCCTTTATTAATTTTTGCTGTTAAAATTATACTAATTTTCATCTAATTTATTCGCTTTATTAAATTTACTTTAAAGACGCAAAGCGTTATAATCGCCCAAAAAAGGAGCAAAAATGGGTTTAAAGTCAGATTCTTGGATAAGAAAAATGTCGGTTGAGAAAAATATGATAGTGCCGTTTGCCGAGGAGCAAGTGGGTCGTGGCGTCGTTAGTTACGGCGTTTCTAGCTACGGCTACGATATCCGCGTTGGTGATGAGTTTAAAATTTTTACAAACATCGGCGGAACTGTGGTCGATCCAAAAAATTTCGACGAAAAAAACGTAGTAGATTTTAAAGGCGACGTCTGCATCGTACCGCCAAATTCTTTTGCTCTAGCGCGCACGATCGAGTACTTTAACATGCCTGATAATGTTCTAGCGATCTGCCTTGGCAAGAGTACATACGCAAGGTGTGGCATCATCGTAAATGTGACACCTTTTGAGCCCGGATTTAAGGGGCACATCACGATAGAAATTTCAAACACGACGCCACTTCCTGCAAAAATTTATGCGAACGAAGGCATCGCACAGGTGCTATTTATCGAGGGTGACGAGCCTTGCGAGGTAACTTATGCTGATAAAAATGGCAAATACCAAGCCCAAGAAGGCATCACACTGCCAAGAATTTTGAAGTAATTTTATGCCTTTGCGACCTTGCAAAGGCTAAATTTTAAACACTACTTTTATGATTTCCTCTAAACATTAATTAAAATTTGACGAAATAGAATCTAGAAAGATAAAAAAATTTTTAATAAATTTTAAAACTTTGGTATAGCTTTTGCTTAAATTTTTATAAAATACAATTTAGATTTAGCTATTTATACCCCAAAAATAGTTAGTAAAGGGCGCAATAATGTTTAATGATAAATCAATACTAATCACCGGCGGAACAGGAAGTTTTGGTAAAAAATACACCGAAATTTTGTTAAAAAAATACAAGCCAAGAAGGCTAGTTATCTACTCACGCGACGAGTTAAAGCAATACGAAATGGCTCAAGTCTTTAAAGATAAAGCGATGCGTTTTTTCATCGGCGATGTGAGGGACTATAAGCGCTTAAGAACCGCGATGAACGGCATAGACTACGTCATCCACGCAGCTGCGATGAAACATGTACCAATAGCAGAATATAACCCAATGGAGTGCATAAAAACAAACATAGATGGCGCTCAAAACGTCATCGACGCCTCTTTGGAGTGTGGCGTTAGTAAGGTCATCGCTCTCTCAACCGACAAAGCTTGCAATCCTGTAAATTTATACGGGGCCACAAAACTGGCCAGCGATAAACTCTTTGTTGCTGCAAATAACATTGTTGGAGATAAAAAGACAAGATTTAGCGTCGTAAGATATGGAAACGTCGTTGGCTCTCGTGGCTCAGTCGTACCGCTATTTAAAAAGATGATCGCGCAAGGCGAAAAAGAGCTTCCTATCACGCATGAGAAGATGACTAGGTTTTGGATCACACTTGAGCAAGGGGTAAATTTCGTCCTTAAAAACTTTGAGAGGATGAAAGGCGGCGAAATTTTCATACCAAAGATACCATCAATGACGATGATGGATCTTGCAAAAGCCCTTGCACCAGACCTTGGCGTCAAGATCATAGGCATTCGCCCAGGAGAAAAGATGCATGAGATGATGATCTCAAGAGACGACGCACATCTTACATACGAATTTGATGATTACTACGTTATTAGTCCGTCTATTCAGTTTTTAACAGCGCAAGACTTCTCGACAAATGCTCTTCATCAAAAGGGCAAACCAGTGAGCGAGGACTTTGAATATAGCTCAAATACAAATAAAATTTGGCTCGATAGAGTAGGCCTTCTTGAGATGATAGGAGATGCTAAATGATCCCTTACAGCCGCCAGCAGATCACAGAAGAAGATATCAAAGTAGTAGCAGATGCGCTAAGAGACGACATCTTAACAGGTGGCCAAAAGGTCAGTAAATTTGAAGAGGAGCTAGCAAACTATGTTGGCGTAAAGCACGTGATCGCTATGAACTCAGCCACTTCAGCCCTTCACGTAGCCTATCTTAGCCTTGGCGTAAAGGCTGGCGATGAAGTGATCACGACGCCTATCACCTTTGCAGCCACTGCAAATGCAGCTTTGATGGCCGGAGCGCAGGTCAAATTTTGCGATATAAAAGCAAATGGCAACATCGATGAAGAGAAAATTCCAGCTCTTATCACGCCAAAAACAAAGGTGATAACTGCGGTTGATTACGGCGGTAACCCCGTGGAGCTAGATAAGATCATAAATTTAGCTAAAAAACACGGCATAAAAGTGATAGATGACGCCTCTCATGCCCTTGGTAGCGTGCAAAACGGCGTAAAAGTGGGCATTAAGGCTGATATTAGTATATTTAGCTTTCACCCTGTAAAGCCTATCACCACACTTGAGGGTGGCGCGCTTGCTACAAACGACGATGAGCTAGCAAGGCTAGCAAGGCTATATAGAAGCCACGGCATCGCTAAAACAAAGCTTTGGGATAGCGACATGAGCCTGCTTGGATATAACTACAGGATCACAGACGTGGCCTGCGCTTTGGGGCTTAGCCAGCTAAAAAGGCTAGATGGCTTTATTGCCAAAAGAAACGAGATAGCTAAATTTTATGATGAGAAATTTAGCGGGTGTGAATATCTTAAAACTATAAAAATCCCAGCAAATACAACTAGCTCAAGGCACCTATATCCAGTGCTTTTGGATGAGAAATTTTGGGATAAAAAAGAGCAAATTTTTGAAGCACTTTTGCAAAAAGGCGTTGGCGTACAGGTGCATTATAAGCCAACATATAAATTTAGCTTTTATAAAGCGCTACTTGGCGAAATTTCGCTGCCAAATGCGGAGAAATTTTATAGCGCCGAGCTTAGTATCCCATGCCACCATGGTATGAGCGTGGATGATGCTAAATTTGTTGCAAGCACGCTTTTTGATGTGCTAAAAAGCTTTAGCGAGTAAAAAATGATCTGCATCATACCAGCAAGAGGCGGCAGTAAGAGAATACCTGGCAAAAATATAAAAGACTTTTTAGGCAAGCCATTAATCGCATATAGCATCGAGGCTGCGTTAAATTCTAAAGTTTTTAGCGAAGTGATCGTAAGCACCGATGATGAAATGATCGCAAATGTGGCTAGAGAATTTGGAGCTAGCGTGCCATTTTTTAGAGATGCGAGCCTAAGCGATGACTACGCGACAAGCACTGACGTGGTAAAAGACGCGATAAGGCGCGTAAATTCTGACTTTGACGTCTGCTGCCTTTACGCGACAGCACCACTCATAACGGCTGAAATTTTAAAAGAGGCCGCAGGAGAGTTTAAAAAGCAGGAGTGTAAATTTTTATTTTCAGCGACTGCGTTTGATTTCCCTATACAAAGGGCTATAAAACTTGATGAAAATGCTAGAGTTAGCATGTTTTATCCGCAGTTTGAAAAGACACGCTCACAAGATCTTGAGCCTGCGTTTCATGACGCTGGGGCATTTTATTTTGGCAAAAAAGAGGCTTGGCTGGAGTGCAGTGCTTTGTTTGCGCCACATTCAAAAGCATATTTGCTGCCAAGAAATTTAGTCTGTGACATCGACACGCTAGAGGATTTTGAGTTTGCTAAAAAGCTTTATTTGATAAATAATGGAAAGATCTGATTGAAAGAATTTAAAGGACTCCCCTTGCTAAAAACGCTCGTGCGCGCTGATAGTAGCAGCAAGATAGGGCATGGGCACATCAGGCGAGACCTTTTGCTTGCTAAAAAATTTAGTAACATCTCATTTGCGTCTTTGAGGCTAGATGGTGACATTTTTGATGAGATAAACTACCCCAAATTTACCCTAAGAAGTGGCGAGATAGATGAGCTTTGCGAGCTTATAAAAGATAATAAATTTGAGCTTCTTATCATCGACCACTACGGCTTTAGCTTTGAAAACGAAAGAGCTATAAAAGAAAAAACTGGCGTTAAAATTTTATCATTTGACGACACTTATGAAAAACATTGCTCAGACTACATTTTAAACGTAAATTTATATGCGCAAAAAGCAAGATATGAAGGGCTGGTAGAAAAAGGCTGCGGGGTATTTTGTGGGGGTAAGTTTTTGCTAGTTAGAGATGAGTTTTATGAAGAAGCGCAGGCAAAAAGGGAGAAAATTTACGACTACGCTATCATTCTTGGAGGCACTGATATTTCAGGGCTAAGCGCTAAAATTTCAGAAAAACTGCTTCTTAAAAAGCTAAAAACAGCCGTCATAACAACTAGCGGAAATAAAAACTTAAGCGTTCTAAAAGAGATATCTAGTAAAAACGAAAATTTTAGCCTTTTTGTGGATAGTAAAAACGTAGCAAAGCTCATGAACGAAGCCAAAATGCTCATCATAACAGCAAGCTCGCTTGTAAATGAAGCTTACGTTTTGGGAGCTAAATTTAAAGCCGTTTGCGTAGCTGATAATCAAAAAGAGATCTTTGCTTGGCTTAAAGAAAATGGCCATGAAGCCTACTGGGGAGATGAAATTTGCTTGAGCTTATAAATTTTACCTCGCTTAGTGGCGAGCAAAAGCTGATAGTCTTAAAGTGGCGAAACGATGAGCGTATAGCCAAATTTATGAAAAACAAAAGCGTTGGTAAAGAGGAGCATTTTGCTTTTTTAGAGAGATTAAAGAGCATTCAAGATAAGATCTATTTTCTAGTAAAAGATGAGAGCAAATTTATCGGAGTGATAAGCTTTGTTGATATAACGAAAGAAAGTTGCGAATTTGGTGTTTATAAAAACCCAGAGCTAAAAGGTGTGGGCAAAAAGCTGCTTGATCTCATAAAAGACTACGCTTTTTTTACGCTAAAGGTTAACTTGCTAAAGGCAAAAGCTTATAATAACAACGAAAAAGCACTCGCACTTTATAAAAATTTTGGCTTTAAGATTTATGCAAAAGATGACGAGTTTAGCTATCTTGAGCTTAAAAATAAAACGGACTAACGGATGAAAATAGGAAATTTTGATACAGACAAAAAGGTCTTTATAATAGCAGAGCTCTCCGCTAATCACAGCGGCAGCCTAAAAACGGCGGTAGATACGATAAAGGCAGCTAAGCGCGCTGGAGCTGACGCGATAAAGCTTCAGACATATACGCCTGATAGTTTGACTCTAAATTCGCACCTGGACGACTTTGTCATAAAAGGCGGACTTTGGGACAAGAGAAATTTATACGAGCTTTATCAAGAGGCGCTAACGCCAAGAGAGTGGCACGCTGAGCTTTTTAAAGTAGCAGAAGAAGAAGGGCTTATCTGCTTTTCAAGCCCATTTTGCAAGGACGACGCCAACTTCTTAGAGCAGTTTAACCCGCCAGCTTACAAGATCGCAAGTTTTGAGGTAACGGACTATGATTTTGTAGAGTTTATAGCTAAAAAAGGCAAGCCCATTATCATCTCAACTGGCATAGCCTATGAAGAAGAGATAAGAGATGTGGTGCAAATTTGTAAAAATGCAGGCAATAGCGATATTGCTCTTTTAAAGTGTACTTCAAGCTACCCAGCACCGCTAAATGGCATGAATTTACAAACGATAGCTGATATGAGAGAGAAATTTGGCGTAGAGGTCGGCTTTTCAGATCACACATTAGGTGTGAC
Organism: Campylobacter concisus; assembly: GCF_001891085.1. NCBI lineage: Bacteria > Pseudomonadati > Campylobacterota > Epsilonproteobacteria > Campylobacterales > Campylobacteraceae > Campylobacter > Campylobacter concisus. Next base: position 48,265 of record NZ_JXUP01000012.1, on the reverse strand, counting down.
AGCTCCGGTTGTTGCGGTTAGTTTGGGTGCTAGGATAATTGAAAAGCATTTTATACTTGATAAAAGCGTAAAAAGCGTTGATAGCGCATTTAGCCTTGATGAGAGCGAATTTACTCTTATGACAAAATGCGTTAGAGAGGCTGAGGAGCTTTTGGGCGTGGTAAACTACGAGCTAGATGAAAAAGCGGTTTTAAACAGGAGATTTTCACGCTCGCTTTATGCAAGTGCAGATATAAAAAAGGGTGAAATTTTTAGCGAGCAAAATATAAGGAGCGTGCGCCCAGGATATGGCTTACACCCTAAATTTCTAAAAGAGCTGATCGGCAAAAAAGCAAAAAGAGATATAAAATTTAGCGAGAGATTAACAAAGGAGGATTTGATATGAACAATAAAAACGATAAGGCATCTAATAAAAAGGCAAAACCATCTAAAGATAATGTATCAAATATCCAAAATCCTATCTTTCAAAAAAATCTTCAAGCACTATTTCAACAAGATGAAATTCTAGCAGCAAGGCTTTGGTCTATTGCTGGTAATGAAGACTATGAAATTTTTATAGGAAAAGATCCAATTGATATAAATTTAATAAACAAGCATACTTTTAAATATATCTATGAAAATCCTGGAGCAGACATTTTAAAGCTACTTGAAGATATAGAAAGTGACTATAAACGTTATCCGATACTATTTTTTTATGGACTAGGCAATGGCGTACTCTATAAAGCATTAGCAAAAAATGAAACACACCAAAAAATCGTGGTCATAGAGCCAGAGATCGAGATCATATATCTTGTTTTAAACGTTATTGATCTATCAAGCGAACTAGAAAGTGGGCAGATAATACTTTTTTATTCAAAATTTGCAACCTATACACATTTTTATTATCTGGTTACAGAAGCAAAACTAAACTCATATGCAAAAACCTATGATAATCTTATGATTCATATGCCTTTTTATGATCAATTTGAAGAGGACTACATAAGAATAAATAAAGAGATTACAAGAGCATTTTCTCAAATAGTAGTTGCTCACGGCAATAGCATAGACGATCTTTTATTAGGCACAAGACAAAATTGTGAAAATTTAGTACCCATGATTAGCAATTATTGCTACACAAGTCTTGTTAAAAAAAGATATGGTCTTATGGATACAGCTATAATTGTATCAACTGGTCCAAGCCTAGATAAACAGCTTAATACACTTAAAAAATTTGCTCCATATGTTAGCATTATAAGCGTTGATGCCTCTTATCCAATCCTTGCAAGGCATGATATCAAGCCTGATTATGTAATGTCGATTGAAAGAATAGAACCAACTTCTAGTTTTTTTGAAAAAAAGCATCCAAACATTGATGATAATATACACTTTGTTGTTGCCTCAGTTACACACAAACAAACTATTAAAAACATCTTGCCAAGAAAACTAGTGCTAACCATGAGACCTCAACAAGAGGAGTATATGTTTGGTCTAAAAAGATATGGGTATTTGGGCGTAGGACATAGTTGTGCAAACATGGCCTACCAGCTAGCCTATGTCTTAGGACATAAAAATATCGTTTTCATAGGACAGGATCTAGCATTTGGTAAAGATGGGGCGAGCCATGCAAAAGGTCACGCTTTTGCGCAAGCGGATGAAAATTTATATGTTAAAGCTTATGGCGGAGAGGGAGAGGTTAAAACAACGTATGTTTGGACTCTATTTAAAAACCAGTTTGAAAATGACATCGCCCAATCAAGCTTAGAGAATATAAAATCATATAACTGTACCGAAGGTGGTGCTAGAATAGAAGGAACTATAGAAAGGCCGTTTTTAGAAGTAATGTATGAGCTATGCAAAGACAAAGAGATTAAAAAACTGCCTAATATCAAAAAAGACAGTGAAACGACGGTAAATAAAAACCTTTTAAAAGCTTATAAAGTCATACTTGCAAAGATAAAAGCTCAAAGTGAAGTCAAACAACAAATAGAAAAAGTCTTTTTAGAAGTAGTGCCTAGTATAGATAAATTGCTTGAGCTCAATAAAGAAAATAAAATAGAAAAAAAGCACTTTGATGAGCTTCTTAAAATAACAAAAAAGATAGATAAACTAAAAGATGTAATCGCGAAACGTAATTATCAAAAATATGTAGATAATATATTGCAAATTTCAGTCTATTATCAAGAACTTGAGCTTGCAAAAATTTCTGTAGCGCCAAGTGACACAACTATCCAAAAAACTAATAAGCTTCTTATGTGGGTAAATATGCACAAATACTGGATGTTCTCCGCAGCTGGCGGACTAAATGCCGACATTGAAGTTACTAAAAAAGCTTCAAAAGCACTTGTTGCTGAGCTAAAAAAGAGAAAACTAATAACTAAAAACGAGATAGGAAAAGCAAAAGAAAATTTTATACTGAGTATATAAGCTAATTTGTAAATAGAATTATTTTACTTACAGTCTTTTTATTTGGCTTACTAGTTTTAGTAAGCCTCTATCACAATTATAAATTTATAACACAACCCATTATAAACCACTAGAGCAAAGATAAAATAGATACATTACTATTTATTTTAGTAGATAAAGCCCCAAAGTTAAACTCTGGGGCGTGGGTTTGCGTATTGTAAAAGCATTAACACTCTTAAGGCTTTGTTGCTGCGACAAAGCCTCTATCTAAAACCTTAATGAAACTATTGCAGTAGCTTCATTACGTTTTCGAGGAAACTTCACTCAGTTCCTACTATTGTAGAAGCTTCATTACGTTTTGTTGTACGCTGTTTGCTTGACTCATAGCATAAGCACCTGATTGAGCTAGGATGTTATGTTTTGAGAAGTTAGCAGACTCGCTAGCAAAATCAACATCTCTGATTTGAGATTCTGCTGATTTTACGTTAACTTGAGTTACAGTGATGTTATTAACTGTAGCTTGAAGTTGGTTTTGAACTGAACCAAGGTCTGAACGAACTTGATCTAGTGTTTTTTGAGCAGACTCAGCGATACTCATAACAGCCATCGCACCGCGAAGTGTCATAACACCAGCGGATTGAGCTACTGATAAAGCTCCACTCATTCTTTGGAAGCCCATAGCTGTTGCTAGGGTTTTATCTATTTGTCCTCTTATATCTCTTAGAGATACTGATTGTTGAGCACCACCATTAGCAGAGAATGCTAGCGATAGTTTAGCAACGCCACCAGCATTTAGCTTGATATCTCTACCATCAAGACGAACAAGGTTTAGTCTACCTACGAAACCGGTTAAAGATGTACCTTTAGCAGCTGCACCTTTACCGCCAAGACCCTTTGAGATGTCTTTACCAGAAGCTACGATAGCACGGCCATCACGGCTTGTTAATACCATTTTGCCTGTTTCAGCATCAACAGAAGCTTCAACACCAGTTTGATCTTTTACAGAGTTGATAGCATTTACAAGTGCACCGTTTGCATCATTTGCTTTAACTTCTAAGTCGCCAATTTTAACACCGTTGATTGTTAAAGACTGAATTAAACCACCGCCAATAGCAGCACTTGCTTTCCAAGTAACATCAGCTGTAGCTCTAACGCCTGTTCTATCAGCAACTTTGTTGATATTCTCAGCTAGGGCACCAAGACCTTTACCGATACCTGTTGAGATAGTAGCGCCTGTAACACCTACATCGTTTACACCATCAACGTTTAAGAATTTAAGGTTTACTTCACCCATAGCTGTAAGTAGTCTTGAACTCTCAAAACGTGTAAGACCGATCTTATCAGATGTAGTCGCACCAATACTTGCTTTAACAGTTTGGTTTGAGTAAGCACCTATTTGGAATTCTTTATTAGAGAATGTTCCGTTTAGTAGTTGCTGACCGTTAAATGAAGTAGTGTTACCGATATTATCAAGCTCTTCCATTAGACGAACGATATCAGCTTGCAATGCTTGGCGTGATTGAGTTGTTTGGCCGTCCTGAGCTGATTGAGTAGCTTTTGTCTTGATAGTATCAAGAATTTTTAGCTGCTCGTCCATAGCTTTATCGGCAACTTGAATGATACCAATAGCATCATTACCATTTGCAATAGCTTGACCTAAAGCTGAAGCTTGACTTCTTAAGCTATCTGCAATAGATAGACCTGAAGCATCATCTGCAGCTGTTTGAATCCTAAGACCTGAGCTAAGTTTGTTAAGTGACTTAGATAGGTCAGTGTTGTTGCTAACTGCGTTAGCGTGTGTGTTAAGTGCGTTTACGTTTGTGTTAATACGAAAACTCATTGTAAATCCTTTTAATTTTTTAGTTACGACTTCTTGTCGCACAAAAACTATATCGTGAAATTTTCTAAAAACTTTATAGGCATGAATGAAAAATTTTTAAAATAATGAAGACGGATTTGATTTTTTATGACTTGATACTTTAAAAATTATTTTTGCTACAATTACGCCAAAAAATCAAAGGCTATATATAAATGAAGAGCTTAATTATCGTAGAATCCCCCGCAAAAGCAAAGACAATAAAGAATTTCCTAGACAAAAATTACAACGTCATCGCCTCAAAAGGTCACATCAGAGATCTGCCAAAAACAAGCTTTGGCATCAAGATAGAGGATGATAAATTTACCCCAGAGTACCGCATCAGCAGTGATCACTCCGCTATTGTAAAAGAGATAAAAGAACTCGCCAAAGCTGCAGATGAAATTTACCTCGCGACCGATGAGGATAGAGAGGGTGAGGCGATCGCGTTTCATATCGCAAACGCCATCGGCAAAGAGCCAACCAGTCTACCTCGCATCGTCTTTCACGAGATCACCAAAAGCGCCATACAAAACGCTCTAAAAAGCCCAAGACACGTCGATATGAACAGCGTCAATGCCCAGCAAACAAGGCGCTTGCTAGACCGCATCGTTGGCTACAAGCTAAGCCCACTTTTAAATTTAAAGATACAAAAAGGCTTAAGCGCTGGACGTGTGCAAAGTGCAGCGCTAAAAATAATAGTTGACCGCGAGCGTGAAATTCAGGCGTTTAAGCCAGTTGAATACTACACTATTGACACCATTTTCAAAAAAGATTTAGACGCTGAGCTGGTTAAATTTGAAAACCAAAAGATCGAAAAGCTCACTATCCAAAACCCAGACCGCGCAAAATACATCATCGAAAATTTACAAAATGAGAAATTTAGCGTCCGTGAGATCGAGAGTAAAGATAGAAAGATACAGCCAAGCCCACCATTTATGACCTCAACTCTTCAGCAAAGTGCGAGCAACCGCCTTGGCTTTAGCCCTAAAAAGACAATGATGATCGCACAAAGCCTCTATGAAGGCGTACAAACAAACGAAGGCTTCATGGGTGCGATCACCTACATGAGAACGGATAGCTTAAATTTAGCCAAAGAGGCTGTCGCGGCCGCTAGAGAGCATATATTGCAAAACTACGGCAAAGAGTATCTGCCGGCCAAAGCGATAAGCTACACGACAAGCTCAAAAGGCGCGCAAGAAGCCCACGAAGCGATCCGCCCTACAAATTTAAACTTCACACCGCAAATTGCCGCTAAATTTTTAGAAAAAGACGCGCTCAAACTCTACACGCTCATCTACAATAGATTTTTAGCCTGCCAAATGAGCGCATGTGTGAGCCAAACGCAAAATGTCTATGTCGCAAGCGAAAAAGGCGAATTTAAAATAAGTGGCAGAAAGGTGCTATTTGACGGCTTTTACAAGGTTTATGGCGAGCTTGATAAGGATAAAATTTTGCCAAATTTAAAAAAGGGCGACGAGATGAGCTTGCAAAGCATAAAAAGCACGCAAAATTTCACCGAGCCACCAGCCAGGTACTCAGAAGCTGGACTTGTTAAGAAGTTAGAGAGTCTAGGCATCGGTCGCCCAAGTACCTATGCACCGACTATCACACTGCTAACTTCAAGAGACTACGTGAGGGTTGAGAAAAAGCAGCTCATACCAAACGAGATCGCATTTAGCATGATAGGCGTTTTGGAAGAGCACTTTAGCAATATCGTTGATAGCGAATTTACCTCACATCTTGAAGAAAAGCTCGATGAAATCGCGCTTGATAAGGCTGACTGGCAAAAGGTACTAAGCGACTTTTACTATCCATTTATGGAAAAAATAAGCGCTGGCAAAACTGGCATAAAAAGCCTAAAAACAGCCACTCCAATCGGCGAGAAGTGCCCAGAGTGTGGAAGCGAGCTAGTGCTTAGAAAGGGCAGATACGGCGAGTTTATCGCTTGCTCAAATTTCCCAAAATGCAAATACTCAAGAAACATCGCAAAAGATAATGAAAAGAGCGCAGAGACAGGCACTACTGGGGCAGCTAAGCCAAAACGCGAGCTTAAAAAGCTTGACGTACCATGTCCAAAATGCGGCGGCGAGATCGTCGAGAGATATAGCAGGCGCGGTAAATTTTACGGGTGTGCTAACTATCCAAAATGCGACTTCATCTCAAACTACGAGCCAGTTGAGCAAAAATGCGACGAATGTGGTGGCGATATGATAAAAAAAGAGCTTAAAAAAGGCACATTTATAGAGTGTACAAAGTGTAAGAAAAAGACTCTTATCTCTGAAAACTAAAAAATTCTAGCCAAATCTGAGCCCTTGAGCCTAAATTTGGCTTTTATAAATTTAGACTTTAAATGCCTGATATCACAGCTAAGCTTAGCCAGCATAAAGGGCAAAAACCTCGTCACCAACTACACTCAGTTAGAGGGTAGCTTCACATCGTAGCACCCACTTTTTGGACTTTTTGGCGAGCTTAGCGCTTTGCTAAATTTAAAAACTGGTCTTTTAAGAGAGAGCGGAAATTTATAAGAGAAAGTAATGTCATAAAATTTAAGCTTTTCGCATAGTTTTTAATAAATTTATATCGTGCTCATAAATTTTAAAATTTATCTGACACTTGCCATATATACGAACGCATGCAGTGCAAAATCGCTATCACATGCACTTCTAACATGCGAAGGACCTAGATGATTTAAAGGGGGATAAGGGGACGGCTCTTTGCTTCGCTAGCTCACAGCTACAAGTAAACCGTAACTCAAACCCCTTGTCCCCCTTTGAATAAAAATAAATTTATACATTTCATCAAACTTTTTTTGCAAATTCATAAACCATCCTACTTAAATTTTAAACCTATCAAAGCTATAATACGCCCCAAAAAAGGATGAAAAATGAAAACAATTATGCTCTGTGCGATATGTTCAGTCACTCAAGGAAACTGCGCCGAGGACTGCGCTTACTGCACGCAAAGTGCCAAAGCTGGCGCCGATATCTCAAAATTTAAAGAAAAAAGCGTGCAGCAGGTGGTGGACGAGGCCAAAATGGCTTATAAAAACCACGCTCTTGGATTTTGCTTAGTCACAAGTGGCGCTAGATTAAATGACAAAAAGACCGACTACATCGCATCTTTAGCAAGAGCTGTGAGCAAAGAAGTGCCAAATTTGATGCTCATCGCATGTAACGGCATGGCAACTTACGAGCAGCTTAGCGAGCTTAAAAAGGCTGGCGTTTTTAGCTACAACCACAACCTTGAAACAAGCCGAGAATTTTTCCCAAAAATTTGTAAAACACACACTTGGGACGAGAGATATCAGACAAATTTAGATGCAAAAAGAGCAGGTCTTATGCTTTGTACTGGTGGTATTTACGGCGTTGGCGAGAGTGAGGCTGATAGAGTGAGCTTTAGAGCTAGTCTAAAAGAGCTTGAGCCGTTTTCGTCACCGATAAATTTTTTCATAAAAAACGAAGCTCTAACTATTGATCTGCCTCCTCTTAGTACGAATGAAGCCCTAAAAATAGTGCGTGAGACCAAAAGAGATCTACCAGAAACTAGAGTGATGATAGCTGGCGGTAGGGAGAAAATTTTGGGTGATAGACAATACGAGATCTTTGAAAATGGCGCCGATGCGATCGTGATAGGCGACTACCTCACCGCAAAAGGCGAGAAAGCTAGCAAGGATATCGAGGAGCTTACAAAGCGCGGTTTTAGCTTCGCTAGTATCTGCCATTAATGCTTGCAAATTTACTTTTCGCAGGGCTTGGAGGCTTTATAGGAGCTGGATGCCGGTTTTTAGCTGGTGAGCTCCTAAAATTTAGCCACTTTCCGCTAACCATACTTGGCGTAAATGTGCTTGGCAGCTTCATTATCGGCATTTTGTTTTGTCTAAATTTAAGCCAAAGTGCGAGAGTATTTTTGGTCGTTGGTGTACTTGGCGGATTTACAACATTTTCAAGCTTTAGCCTTGATAGTGTGAAATTTTTACTAGAAGGCGAGCTGGTAAAAGGCTTTTTAAATATCTTTTTAAACCTTGTCCTTTGCCTACTTGCAAGCTATCTTGGCATTTTGCTTGGTAAGAGTTTATGAGAGTTTGCAAATTTAATAGAGTTTAAATTTTGCTAGATTTTCTTAATCGCATGCAGTGCAAAATACCACACATCCACCTTTCTACCTAGCTTCTACCTTTGGCATCTGAAGCATAAAATTTCTAGCTTCACTTAAAAGTACAGGCTTAAGCCCATCTACTAGAGTTTTTGGATCATAAATTCTCTCATATGAAAGTATTAAGACTCCATCATTTCTAAGTAAAAAGTGGATTATTTCTATATTTTTACTACTAGTTTCATCTTTTATAAGAGCTAAAATTTGATCATTCTCTTCACTATAAAGCACCTCTTTAGCCTCTTTTATCTTCTTTTTTAGCTCAGCAAGCATACTTTCACTTTTTATATTTTTGTCAAATTTCACTCTAAAGCTTACAAAATGCTCATCAAAATTTTCATTTTTTAGAAAGTAAAAGCTCTCATCTTTGGCTGTATTTTTCTTATAAAAAATGCTTCCATCAAATTTAAAACTTTGAACCAAACTTAGCTCATCCCCAAAGCCAAAAATTCCAAAAAACGTCAAGACAAAAAATAGAAATTTACGCATAAATTTACACTCCAAATTTTTAAAAATTTGTCGCCATTTTGCCCAAAAATCGCTTAGCTTAATCAAAAAATAACAAAGCTTTTTATACAATCAAACATTTTTATTTTAAGGATCTTTTTGCAGTTACATCAAGCTAGCGAGCTTAGTATTCTTGTCGTTTTGGCATTTATCGTCTTTGCTTCGCCTTATATTTCTAAAATTTTACGCATTCCTGTCGCTCCTGCTGAGATAATACTTGGAGCACTAGCTAGCTACATCGGGCTTGTCGGCGAAAATGAGATGTTTAAGCTAATTAGCGAAGTTGGTTTTTTCTTTTTGATGTTTCTAGCTGGCATGGAGATCGATCTTAGAATGCTTATAAACATTGACCGTAAAATTTTACGTCTGGGGCTTATCTATCTTGCCCTCATCTACTCGCTAGCAACCGCACTTACATTTAGTTTTGATCTTAGTTTGCTCTATATCATCATTATCCCGATAATGGCCGTTGGCATGATATTTACGCTATTTAAAGAGTATGGCAGAGATGTAAAATGGCTAAATTTAAGCATGCTTATTGCAACTATTGGCGAGCTTATAAGTATTACGCTTTTGACATTTATAGCAGCCTATTTGCAGTTTGGAGCTAGTATAAATTTATGGCTAACGATTGGCTATTTGATATTATTTTTAGCTATCAGCGTACTTAGCTTTAAAATTTTAGATGTGCTTTTTTGGTGGTATCCGGGACTTAAAGTGATCCTTATGCCACACTACGATAAGGATGAAAAAGATATTAGGCTAAGCATTGCTGTATTTTTTTCGATGATTGCACTTATGCTTTATTTAAATTTAGAAGTTGCCTTTGGTGCGTTTATCGCAGGTATGTTTATAGCAACATTTTTTGATCACAAAAAAGACTTACCGCACAAGCTTTCAAGCTTTGGATTTGGTTTTTTGGTACCGATATTTTTTATACACATAGGCTCAACTTTCAAGCTCTCAAGCCTAAGCTCAAATGAAGTGATAAAAGATGCTATTTTTATATTTTGTGCGATGCTTGCCACAAGGCTTTTCTCAAGTGTGTTATTTGTAGGAAAATTAGGATTTAAGGGGATATTTTTGTTTTCTCTCTCACAATCCATGCCGCTAACACTTCTAGTAGCAGTTGCTACTATCGCACACAGATCAGGTGAGATAAGTGACTATTCTTACTCATCTTTTATCCTAGCAAGCCTAGCTCAAGCTATAATAGGGACAATAATTATAAAATTTCTAATGCAATCAAGAAGTAAGGAGTAAAAATGTCATCAAATACAGCTACGCTAACTGATAACAGAACCGGCAAGAGTTACGAGTTTCCTATACTAAAAGGGACTATGGGACCTGATGTGATAGACATATCGACATTTTTTAGTGATACTGGAATGTTTACTTTTGACAGAGGTTATACTTCAACTGCGATGTGTCGCTCAGCGATAACTTATATAGACGGCTTGAAAGGCGAGCTAATGTATAGAGGTTACGATATCGCGTATTTGGCTGAAAATAAGACATTTTTAGACGTGGCATATTTACTCTTAAACAAAGAGCTTCCAACAAATGATCAGTATATAAATTTTAAAACCGAGCTTAAAAAAAGAAGTTTCATACATGAGGGCATGATGAAGCTATTTGATGCATTTCCAGACAAGGCGCACCCTATGGCGATCTTGCAAGCAGCAGTCTCAGCGCTAAGTGCTTTTTACTCAGACCACCTAAATATGGACAAGCCTGAAGAGTATCACGAAATGGCTATGCGTATCATCGCCAAGATCCCAACGATCGCAGCCTTTAGCTACCGCTACTCACGCGGTCTTCCTATCATCTATCCAAATTTAGATCGTGGCTTTACTGAAAATTTTCTCTATATGATGAGAGGCTATCCATACGAGCACGTCGATCTTAAACCTATCGAGATAAAGGCGCTTGACACGGTCTTTATGCTCCACGCTGACCACGAGCAAAACGCCTCAACGACTACCGTTAGGACTGTTGGCTCTACACACGCGCACCCATACGCATGTATAAGCGCAGGTATCGGCGCACTTTGGGGCTGGGCTCACGGTGGGGCAAACGAGGGCGTCATCCGCCAGCTTGAAGAGATCGGCTCGGTCGCAAACGTCGATAAATACATCGCTAGAGCAAAGGATAAGAATGATCCATTTAGGCTAATGGGCTTTGGTCACAGGGTCTATAAAAACTTTGACCCTCGCGCAAAGGTGCTTAAAAAGATGAGAGATCAGCTGATGGATGAGATCGGCATTAGCTCAGAGCTCATCAAGATCGCCAACCGCATCGAAGAGATCGCGCTAAATGACGACTACTTTGTAAGTAGAAATTTATATCCAAATGTTGATTTTCACTCAGGGCTCATCCTAAAAGCGCTTGGCATACCAAATAATATGTTTGCCGTTATCTTTGTCATCGGCAGGACGCCAGGCTGGATCAGCCAGTGGATCGAGCTAAAAGAGCAAGACACGATAAAGATCGTCCGCCCGAGACAGCTTTATGTTGGAGAGACAAACAGAACACCAAAATGAGTGAGCTTCTAAATTTAGCCATCAAAGCAGCCGTTAATGCTGGAGTGCAAATAATGAAATTTTACTCTGCAGATAATACGGCTCTTAAAGTCTGCCTAAAAGATGACAGCTCGCCACTAACTAGCGCTGATCTAGCTGCAAATGAAGCGATAATAAAAATTCTAAGCAAAAGCGGGATAAAAATTTGCTCTGAAGAGAGCATCTTGCAAGAGAGTGACAAAGATGAGTTTTGGCTCGTAGATCCTCTTGATGGCACGAAAGAATTTCTAGCTAGAAACGGCGAATTTTGCGTTTGCATAGCGCTTATAAAAAAAGCTAGACCAGTGCTTGGCGTGATATTTATCCCGGTTAGCAAAGAGCTTTTTTATGCTGATGAAAATGGCGCTTTTAAAGAAATTTTAGGTGACAATAATGAAATCATAAAGAGGATCGATCTAAATAAAAAAGATAAAAATTTAGACAATCTAATCTTTTCAAGCAGAAGAGGCGACGCCAAAGAGATAGAATTTATAGGACAGAGCTTAAATTTTGAGCAAAGGTGCATCGGCTCAGCTATAAAATTTTGCCGTTTGGTTGAATTTGGTGGAGCTTATTTGAGATTTGCCCCAAGCTACCTTTGGGACAATGCAGCAGGAGAGGCGCTCGTGAAATTTTGCGGTGGAAAAGTATTTGATGCTAATAGCGGCAAAGAGATGAGCTACGAGCTTGCTGATTTAAAAAGCCCATTTTTCATAGCTCTCTCAAAAAACACACTAAATCTAAAAGATAAAATCATACAACTATATAAGCAAAGTAAAATTAAACCTTAAATTTCTTCTAGTAGATAAAGCATGCTAGCTATTTTTGCTGTGCCTAGCACGTAGCTCATTATGTTTGCTGCGACTTTATCTTTTTTAAGCACTTTGCCATTTATATCAAATATATTTTCGTTGTTCTCTTTAATAAATTTTAAGGTTTTTGCTGCGACATCTTCTAAGCTATTTTTACCATCAAGCAATAAAAGTATGTAATAATCGATATTGTTAAGCTTCCTTGAGATGCTAAATTTATTAGCAAAAACAACATCGGCATTATTTTTATGATTTAAAAAATATCTTACATAATTTATTAAATTTTGACTAAGCCTTGAGTAGCCGGGCCTATACTCGATATTTTTTTGCTCATCTTTTAAGATCATTGCATCAGACGAGTTTGTTAAAATTCTTACAAAAGCGCTATAAACCATGAGCTTATCTTCTGGCAAAATTTCTAAAATCTGAGAAAGGTTTATGCTGGCTGGATACATCTTATAAAAGACCTCGCAAAGCCATGATATATCTTGTGGCATAGCACCATAACTATCTTGCCACTGGTTATCTTTCTTTATAAAATCTGCCACAACGTGAATTTTATTGATATCGCTTGGGCCTATTTGTTTATTGGCTATGCTCTCATAAGTTTTGCTATGGACTATTAGGCTTTGTCTAAAGACTTTGTTGCTAATCATATCCATGAATTGCTCTAGATCGATTCTGTCCTTAAACTTGTTATTTTTGTATTCATCTACTACGGCCGTGCCAACATCTGGGGTAAAAATATCATCAAGCGTATACTCACAAAGATAAGTAAGCTCATTTTTGGCAAGCATGGCATTAAAATCTTTAAAATAAAATGGATCATTTGTATATTCTAAAAACTCATGAGCTATGTAAAAGTCATCTTTTGAGAGCACATGTTCTGTTACAAAAAGAAGCATCTTAAGGGGTATTTTCCCCTCATAAATTTCTTCATCTCTTGTTAGCAAATATTCTTTATAGACTAAAAGTGCTTCTTTGGCTGCTTTTAACCTCTCTTGCATGCTCTCTTTATCTTTTGCAGCAAGTAGCATTATATCTCTTACGATGTCTTTTACTTTCCAGCCAGGATAAACATTATAAGAGATAAATGCCACGCCATTTGCACTTAAATTCTCTCTTACGACTTTTAATATAGCTTCTTTTACAAAGTCAGGCACCCAGCTAAAAACACCATGAGCGATGATATAGTCAAATTTCTCATCGCTTTTAAATTCGCAAATATCGCCGTGTATAAGCTCTAAATTTGTAAGCCCCATCTCTTTAACGATCTCTTGCCCTCGCCTTATCTGCTCGCCGCTAAGATCTATGCCAACTACTTTTGCATTTTTATTATTTACTGCAAATGGGATCAAATTTCCGCCAAAGCTACATCCTATCTCTAAAACTCTTGCATTTTCGCATGGCGGTGGAGTTATGCCAAGAAGTGTCGCACAAGCTTCAAGCCTATATGGCGATGATTGGGCAAAGGCTATTGATTTATAAGTTAGCTCATCATAAGACTTTTCGATTTTGCTATTTTGGCTCATTTTAGCTCCTAGTAGTCTTTTTCTTTGATTTTTTCTAGCATATTTTTAGCATCATTCTCAGGATCATCCACTATATATGCGCGCCTTATCTTGCCATCTTTTATGATGAGCGTTTGTCTAAAGTAAAATTTATGTCCATTTGATGCAGAAAAAACTGGAAGTTCAAGTGCTCTCTCAAGCATAAACTCACTATCGTTTAGAAACATGACTCCAGTTGAAGTCTCTTCTTGAAATTTCTTTTGAGCTGCGATATCTTGTGAGCTAATGGCCACTACCATGAAACCAAGATCGTTAAAATCTTTTAAAAATTTCTTATAGTTTATCGCTTGTTTGGTGCAGCCCTTCATGCCCGCAGTATTTTGCAGCTGCTCACTTAAAAGATTAAAGTCCTCGCCTATCTTTGGGTAGATAAAAATAACGCAGTCATGCGTTCTTGCAAAGGCGGAAAAATCAAATTCCTTACCGTCTAGTGTATTTAAATATATACTTGTAGGCACGTTTATCATACTTCATCCTTTAAAATTTTTACTATTATATCTTTATAAGCTTTGTCTTAAGCTTTTTTAGAATTTAAAAGATAAACTACGAAAAGAACAAAAAAGCTAATTATTAGCATCAAAAGTGCATAGATATGAGCCTTGGTGTAATCAAGCATTTCAACCGCTTCAAATATCGCAATGCTCGCAACCTTGCTCTCTCCAGCTACGCTACCGCCTATCATTAAAACAACACCAAACTCGCCCATAGTGTGAGCAAAACTAACGACAGTAGCTGTTAATAAATTTGATCTGATGCTTGGCAAAATCACCCTAAAAATAGTCGTGAGCTTATTTTTACCAAGACTATAACTCGCTTCAAAAAGGCTCTTTTTTAGGCTATTTAGCCCAGCATAAATCGGCCCAAACATAAATGGCAATGAATAGATACAACTTGCCACAACAAGACCTGTGAAGTTAAAAACAAGCCTAACTCCAAAAATTTCTTCAATAAATTTACCAAAGGCCGAATAAGGCGAAAGAAAAATGAGCAGATAAAAGCCAAGAACACTTGGCGGCAAAACCAAAGGCAGTGAGATTATTGACTCTAAAAATGATTTGCCAAAGAATTTTTTCTGCGACATAAAATATGCAAGTGCAATGCAGGCAAAAAATAAAATAAAAGTTGTTATAAAAGATAATTTTAGTGATAGCCAAAATGGCTCGTAATCGATACTTCTTAACTCGTCTATCATGCTTTTTCCAAATTTACACTAAATGCTTTTGTGCTAACTACTACCATATCGCCTGCTTTTAGATTCATTGCTTCGCTACTACTTAGCACCACTTCACAGATTTGGCGGTTTATTAATACATTTGCCACGTAAATAGCATCACGTTTTTTTATCTCTAAAATTTTAGCATTAAAGGCAAATTTCTGCGATCCTGCACTCTTTAAAAATATCTCATTTGCACTACCTGATCTTGAAATTTTGCCGTTTTCAAGGACAAAGACTTTATTGCAAAGCTTATAAATTTCAGCGATATCATGGCTTACTAAAATAATGCTCATCTTAAACTCATCATGAAGTGCTAGCAAATAGTCTTGAAGTTTCTCACGCATGGCATTATCAAGCGCACTTAACGGCTCATCAAGTAGTAAAATTTCAGGCTTTCTCATGACCGCACGAGCTAAAGCAACACGTTGTTTTTGGCCGCCAGAAAGAGTGCTAATTTTTGCATTTTTTAGGCTTGTTAGGCCACAAATATCAAGAAGTTTATTTGCTAGAGCTAGATCGTTTTTTGCAAAGAGTAAATTTTTAAAGACATTCATATTTTCAAAAAGTGCGTAGTCTTGAAATAAAAAGCCGATATTTCGCTTTTGTGGAGCCAAATTTGTCTTTTCATCAAAGAAGATTTTATCCCCAACTCTTATAAAGCCACTTTGTGGTGCTTCAAAGCCAGCGATCAAGCGTAAAATGGTGGTCTTTCCGCCACCGCTTGCTCCATAAAGTGCGACAAAATCACCACTTTCAAAGCTAAGGTCGGCCTCAAGTAAAAATTTTCCGCCACCGCCATTTAGCTCTTTTTTACAAGAAATTTCTATCATTTTTGTGTACTTATGTGAATGCTTGTAGATTTTATATAGGCAAAGACTTCATCGTTTTCACCTATGTTCATAGTTTTTAATGCGTGATTTGAGATAATAGCTTCGAAGTAAATTCCGCCACACTTTAAGCTAATAACACTTAAAATTTCACCAAAATTTATAGCTTCAATCACGCACTTTAGCTCGTTTTCAAGCGAGCTATTGCTTAGTTTGTCTTTTGCCAAGATAACATCGGAGCTTTTAAAACCTAAGTCGATCTCATCATCTAAGGCAAATTTGCTAGCCTCATTCAAGACTAGCATAAATAAATTCGCCTCTAAATTTAGACCCTTTAGCTCAAATAAGCTAACGTCATCTTTAGTTAAAATTCCAACGATCTTTGCTCTTATCATTTAGCTGGAACGTTGTAACCAAATTTCTTGAAAATTTCTCTTGATTTATCACCTAAGATAAACTCATAAAATGCTTTTGCATCATCATTTTTTTCAGCATGTTTTAGAAGAACGATACCTTGATCGATCGGAGTGTATAGCTCTTGTGGAACAAAGATGTAATTAACGCCCTCTTTGTATTTTGACATTTTCTCATCAAAAAGTGCACTAGCAGCGATAAAACCTACATCAGATGCACTTAGCGCCTGAGATAGAGTTTCAGAAATTTTTTGAGCATAGACGATATTTTTTTCTACTTCATCATAAAGTTTTGCATTTTTAAGAGCCTCTATACTAGCTTTGCCGTATGGTGCGGTTTGTGGATTTGCGATAGAGATCGCTTTTAAGCCACGAACAACTTCGATACCTTTTTTGAAATCAACATCTCTGATAGAAAAAATAGCAACAGCGCCTTGTGCATAAACTTTTGGAGCAGCTACTGCAAAGCCTGTATCATAAGCTTTTTGCGCAAAGCCCATATCAGCAGCCATGAATATATCAGCTGGAGCTGAGTTTTGGATCTGAGTAACAAGACCACCACTTGCACCAAGGGTTAAGTTGATCTTTGCGTTTGGATGAAGCTTATTGAACTCTTTTATAAGCTCTGGAAATGCGTATGTTGTGTTTGCTGCTGCATATACATTTACTTCAGCGCCAAATGCATTTATGGCAAGCAAAGCTGTCACACATAAAAATTTAAAAACTTTTCTCATTTAAACTCCTATAATGATTTGAGATGATTTTACTATTGCTAAAAGTGTATCGCCAACACCTATTTTCATCTGGATAGCACTATCTTTTGTGATGATAGCAGTTAAAGTCTGTTCATCGCTTAGTTTTAAAGTGATTTCAGCATTTACAGCACCTATCTTTGCTTCGATCACCTCGCCTTTTAATTGATTTTTTGTGCTTATTTTTATATCTAGATCCTTAGCCAAAATGACAGCTGGAGCTTTAAAAATATAAATAACTTTTTGTCCAACTTTTAGGCCTAAATTTTTCTCACTCTCGACTGTAATGTTTGACTCAAGCGTACAGCCATTACTTAGTTTTGCAACTATTTGAGAATTTACCGCACCGCGGTTTATGCCAATAATCTCACATGAGAGCTGATTTCTGGCACTTAAGTTCATATTCATTCTTTGAAGATTTATAATATCTACATCCTCAAAATCTACTTTTTGACAAATTTTTTGCAAAAAATCCTTTTGAGTCTCAAGAATGGCATCATAAATTTTTATCAGTTTATTGGCATACTCGCTTAGTTCAGAGCCACTATTTTTTTTATTTCCATCAGCTCTAATAATAAGCGGCTTGCTACTTTTATTATTTATCGTATCAAGGCAGTCCCAAGCATTTTTATACGATATACCAACCAATTCCGCTGCTTTTGTGATACTTTTTGTCTCTTTTATGGCCTTTAATAATGTAATATGTTTAGCTAAAACCTGTGTATCTTCGCCTAAAAATAGTTCTAAATTTATATCTGCTTTCAAAATTTTTACCTTTACTATATTAGAGAATAATTTGTGAAGTATATCTAATTATATTAATCCTTAAGCTTAAAGATTTAAGCCAATTTATAAATTTCTCTTAATTTCTTGTAAAGTTTTTAAAAGATAAAATCGAGCTACATTTTATAAATAAAAATAAGGCTTAGTATGAAATTTTTGCTTTCTATCTTTTTTAGTTTGCTTTTAGCCTGTGCTAATACGGACATAAATACGAATAGCGAAAGCGACGAATTTGATATTGAATTTGAAGCAAAAAAAGATGTTTTTGACCCGCTTAGTGGTTACAATAGAATGATGACACATGCAAATGACTTTATCTATGTAAATATGCTAACTCCGGTGGCAAAAGGCTATGCCTATGTTGTACCAAAAACAGCTAGAACAATGGTTTCAAATTTCTTTGACAACTTGCTTTTCCCGGTTCGCTTTGTAAATAACTTACTTCAGTTTAAATTTCAAAACGCTGGCGAAGAGACATTGAGATTTTTAGCAAATACGATAATAGGCTTTGGCGGACTAACAGACGGAGCAAAATACTACAATCTAAAACCTCACGATGAAGATTTTGGACAAACGCTTGGATATTGGGGGCTTGGCAGCGGTTTTCATATCGTTTGGCCACTTATTGGACCATCAAATTTAAGAGATACTGGTGGCATGGTCGGAGATTATTTTGCTGATCCTATTAGCTACGTTGATCCTATACTTTTATCAACTGGTATCAAGTCATATAGAGCGTTTAATAGCTTTTCACAAGATCCAACTGCTTATGAAAAACTAAGAAAAGATGCTATTGATCTTTATCCATTTTTACGCGATGCTTACGAGCAAAGACGCGATAAGCTTATCAAGGAGTAAATATGAAAATTTTAAAAATTCTAACTATGATTTTACTTTTTACAAATAGCCTTTTTGCTATTTCAAAAGAGCAGATCAAACCTGAAGTAGAGATGAAAACAACAAAGGTTATTGAAATTTTAAAAGATACAAATTTAGACAATAATGCAAAGACAAAAGAAATTTTTGCTCTTCTTGATCCATTTTTTGACTATAAACAAATGGCAAAGATTAGCCTTGGTAAACGTTACAACAGCCTAAGTAGCGATGAGCAGACTAAATTTGACGCAGCATTTGAGCAAAAACTAAAAAGCTCATACATAGATAAACTTTTAGGATACAAAGATCAAGAGATACGTATAACTGGCGAGAGCGAACCTCAAAAAAATAGATATTGGCTCACATCTGAGCTCATAAATGATGGCAAGAGCTACGAATTTGTCTATAAATTTTATGACACTAAAGAGCGTGGTTGGCTCATTTACGATCTTGATATCGTTGGTGTAAGCATCCTTCAAACTTATAGAAGTCAGTTTGGTGATGTGCTAAATAACGCTGATTTCAATACTCTTTTACAAAAGCTAAACGAAGCTGTTTTGCCTGATCAAAATAAAACCAATCCTTAATGCGACAAATTTTTAAATTTATCATTGCTAAAAATAAGCTTATTATTGCTCTAATTTTAGCTTTAAGCGTAGTTTTTGGCTATCTTAGCACTAAGCTTAGCGTTGATGCGTCAGCTGAAACGCTGCTGCTTGAGCATGATCCTGACTTAAAAGCTTATAGGGAGATAGCCAAACGCTACGACTCACCCGGATTTTTAGTGGTTGCTTTTACCCCAAAAGATGATCTTTTTTCACCTAAAAATTTAGAACTTATCAAAAATTTAGGCGATGAACTAGCTAAAAACGATATGGTAAATAGCGTCATCTCTATAATAAATATTCCGCTTTTAAATAGTGTAAAAGGCGGGATTACTGGTATCTTAGATCATACTCCAACGCTGCAAGATAAAGATATAAATATTTCAAAAGCAAAGCTTGAGTTTGCCAAAAGCCCGATTTACAGCGGAAATTTGATAAGCAAAGATCTAAAAACCACAGCGATTGCTCTAAATTTAAAACAAGATGAGAAATTTAACGAGCTTGTAAATGAGAGAAATTTACTTAGCCAAAAAGAGTCAAACGGCACTATCACACAAGCTGAGCGACTTAAGCTAGAGGCTCTTGCCTATGAGTTTAAAGCCTACCGAGATGAGCTTAGAAAAAGTGATCACGAAAACCTTGAGTCCATAAAAGCAACCATAGCTAAATTTAATGCAAATGACGAGCTATTTTTAGGCGGTGCAAATATGATCGCCGATGATATGATAGGCTTTATAAAAAGTGATCTTTTGGTCTATGGATTAAGCGTACTTGCTCTTCTTAGCTTTAGTTTATGGCTATTTTTCAGGCAGGTTAGATGGATAGTTTTGCCGATGTTTATATGTGCTGTAAGTGCCATTTTTACGACCGGAATTTTTGGTATATTTGACTGGGAAGTGACGGTCATTAGCTCAAACTACATCGCACTTCAGCTCATCATTACCATTTCAACTGTGATTCATCTTGTCGTTAGCTACCGAGAATTTTACGCAAAGCATCCAAAATATAGCCAAAATCAGCTAATTTATCTAACGCTTCGCGATAAATTCTCTCCATCTTTTTGGGCGATATTTACCACAGTTATTGGCTTTAGCTCACTCATGAGTGCTGACATAAAGCCAGTTATCATGCTTGGCATTATGATGAGCACTGGCATTAGCGTTTCGCTTGTGCTTGCGTTTTTGCTATTTGGCGCGATAAATGTAAATTTAGAAAAATTAGCTCCCATTAGAACCTTTGAAAATAGCTTTAAATTTACAAAATACTGCGCAAATTTAGCCCTAAACTCAAGAAAGATTATTTATATAGTTTGTGCGCTAGTTGTCTGTTTTGGCGTTTATGGTATCAGCAAGATAAAGGTTGAAAATAGCTTCATTGGCTACTTTAAAGAAAGCACAGAAATTCGCCAAGGAATGCAAGTTATTGATACCAAACTTGGCGGCACGATACCAGTTGATGTGATAGTGAAATTTAAAGAACAAAAACAAGATAAAAATGCTGAACAAGATGAGTTTGAAAATGAGTTTGAAAGCAATGCCAAGGATGCGAAATACTGGTTTAATAGCTATCACACAAGGGTTGCTGAGAAGATTCACGACTATTTAAAAGAGCAAAAATTTGTCGGACATGTAAGCTCGCTAGCAACCCTTATAAAAGCCATAAAAGAGCTAAATAACGGTGCGAGTGATGATTTTTTACTGGCTGCGATGTATGAGAAATTGCCACAAAATTATAGAAACATCTTATTAAGTCCTTATGTGAGCGTTGAAGATGACGAGCTTAGATTTAGTATAAGGATCGTCGATAGCGACTCCGAGCTTAGACGAAATTTATTTCTAAAGGAGCTTAGAGAAGGGCTAGCACAGCTTACTAAAAATGACAATGTAAGCATAGAAGTTGCCGGAATGATGGTGCTTTATAACAATATGCTTCAAAATTTACTTAGCTCACAAGTTGATACTTTTGGGCTAACCGTCGCTATACTTTTTGTCATATTTTGCTTTATTTTTAGAAGTATAAAGCTAGCAACCATTGCGATAGTTTCAAATTTAACCCCACTTTGCACGCTCTTTGGCGTGATGGGATTTTTTGGCATTCCGCTTGATGTGATGAGTATCACAATCGCAGCCATTAGTATTGGTATCGGTGTTGATGATATCATTCACTACATCCACCGCTTTAAAGAAGAAATGCTTACAAAAAGCGTTTTTGAGAGTATTAAAGTCGCACACGCAAGCATCGGATATGCGATGTATTACACATCATTCACTATTTTTCTTGGCTTTAGCGTGATGATAACTAGCAATTTTATTCCAACTATATATTTTGGCCTACTAACCGATCTTGTTATGGTTTTTATGCTTCTTGGCGCGCTAATCATCTTACCAAGCCTAATAGCAAGCTTTGTAAAGAAGAGCGATATTTGAGCTAAATTTATTTGATAACTTTGATGAACGAGTAGACATCGGCCACGCTGTCAATGTGTTTAGCGTACCAAATAGCATGTTTTTCTTGCTCGATGCTATCAACTACGCCGCTAAATACAACATCACAGCCAACTATGCTAACACGCACATTTGTGCCCTCAACTATACTATCTTTAAAAAGATTTTGCTTTAAGTTTGCAAGAATTTTTAGACTATCGCATGGATACTCTGGCTTTTTGATACGAAGATAGGTATAAATTTTCCGCACTCCATCTGTGCTTTTGGCTAATTCTACTAGCTTATCTTCAAGCTCTTTGCTATCAACGAGTCCGATAAGATAAGCATCTCCGTAAAAAACCTCTATCTCGATATCAATATTACTAAGACCTTTTGAAAATAAAATTTTGCTTTGCAATTTGCTTTGTATAAATTTATCTCTTGTGATCGAGTAAATACCACGTTTATCGCGTGAAATAGAGTACGCATCATAGACATTTAGTGGCGCGGTTGCTGGGGTTAGTACTGAAGAGCAAGAGAAAAAAAATAGAGCCAAAAATGCAAAAACGCTAAATTTTAAAATCAGAAATCCTTTTGTAATTTCAAAAAAGTTTATATAAAATGGGCTAAAATTTATCTAAATCTGCTAAAATAACGCGCACGGAGGATAAAGTAATCTGGTGATGCTCACGGGCTTCAAACCCGATGACTGGGCGGTTGACCGTCTGGTGGGGAGTTCGATTCTCTCATCCTCTCGCCACTCACTTTAAATTTTACTTTTATCAAGCAAATTTATAATCCCAAACAAAATAAAACTTAACACAACCAAAACAAGGCTTAAAACTAGTGCTTCATCGCTTTTACCATCGTATACGGCATTATAAATGGCAAGCGAGATAGTGTCGGTTTTTCCTATTATATTTCCGCCAAGTATAAGTGTTATGCCAACCTCGCCAAGCCCACGCGAGATCGCTAAGATAAAAGCCGCTGCTACGCTTTTTGCAACACATGGAAAAAGCACAAAAATAGCTGTTTGAAATTTATCTTTTCCAAGGCTATATGCTGCTTCACTTAGGCTCTTTGGAAGTGAGCCAAGAGCAGAAGCGACAGGCTTTACAAATAGTGGCAAAGAAGCTATAAAAGCAGCTAACACAAGAGCCTTAAAACTAAAAATAATCTCTAAATTTAAAGCCTTGCCGACGATGCCATTTTTACCAAGCAGATAAAGCAGTAAAAATCCAGTAGCAATGGGCGGAAAGATGAGTGGAAAAGTTACGATCATCTCTAAAATAGCTCTAAATTTAGCCTTACTAAAAGCTAAATAATAAGCCAAAGCCAGCCCAAAAATGATAAGCAAAGCCCCTTGGCACAAAACGACCTTTACACTTAAAAATAGCGGATCAAACAGCCAAGAGAGCTCTTGCAAATTTAGCCTTATCTTATGCCAAATTTAGTGTAAATTTCTTTTGATCTCTCACTTTTTAACTCATTTAAAAATTTCTCACAATCAGCCTTTTTGTCGCATCCTTCAAGCTTTGCAGCTACGATGTTTGCTGGAGCATAAAGGGTTTTGTCTATCAAGATAGAACTACCAAATTCGTCTTTGTGTGCGTTTAGTTCGGTCTGGTTGATAAATCCTGCCTCAACTTCGCCATTTAATATATAAGTAACGACTTGTGGCACGCCAGCAACTGCTAAAATTTTATCTTTTAGCTCGCCACTTAAATTTGCTTTTTGCATAAATTCATTCGCTCTTTTGCCATAAACTGTCTTTACTGCATCTGGCATAGCGATCTTAGAAAGAGTTTTTAGCTCATCAACTTTTTCAATTTTCACACCTTTTTTAGTAGCTAGCACCAAAGCGCCTGAGCCTAAATTTACATACTCAGCGATCTTTAGATCAGACTTTTTCAAAAAGTCTTCATCGCCCACGATCACGTCAGTTTTGCTCTCTTTTGCCTGAGCCATGATAGCTGTGATGTTTGCAAAAGAAGTGTCGATATTTACGCCATCTTTTTTGAGATTTTGCGCGACTGCTTCGACTATCTTTTTATATCCACCGCCTGCACTTACTAGCAAATTTTCATTGCCAAATGCAAAAATTGCAACCATTAGAAGTAAGAACTTTTTCATATTTTTCCTTTAAAAGTAAAATTTCAAGATTTTATAAAATATACTCTTATACATTCTTAAAATATATTTTTATAATTTTCACTTTTCTACCAAAATGCTATAATCACACCAAAAAAGGACAAATATGAACGAACTTGAGCTAAAGTTGCAAGGCAAGATAGATAGGCTAACAGATAAGACTTTTAAGCTAGATCCAAGGATCGGCGAGGGCTACTTTACTGCGAAATATTTTCTAAAAGTAAATGAGATAATTAAGCAAAACCTGCCAGATCAGCATGTGACGATGCAGTTTTTTCAAAGGCGTGATGATATCGTGCTTTGCGGCATTGACGAAGTTTTAGCCGTCATCAATAAATTTGCCAAAGACCCAAGTGAGCTTGAAATTTATGCGCTTAATGATGGCGATATCATAAACGCAAATGAGCCAGTTTTAAAAATAAGCGGCAAGTATGAAAATTTTGGCTTTTTAGAAAATGTGATCGATGCGACGCTTACTAGAAGAAGCTGCGTAGCGACAAACTCAAGAGACGTGATAAGAGCGGCAAATGGCAAGGTGGTCTTTAGTATGGCGGATAGGCAAGATGACATCTGCACGCAACCAGGCGACGGCTATGCATCATTTGTAGGCGGCATCAAAAAGGTCGCCACAGATGCTCAGGGCGAGCTTACGGGGCTAAAGGGTGGCGGCACCATGCCTCACGCACTCATTCAAATGTGCGGTGGGGATATAGTAAAAGCCTCAGAAATTTATGCTAAAACCTTTAAAAATGAGAAGATCACGGCCTTGGTTGATTATAACAACGACGTGATCACAGACGCACTAAAGGCTGCAAATGCCCTAAAAGAAAGGCTTGGCGCGGTTAGAGTCGATACTAGTAAAAATTTGATAGATAAGTATTTTGAGGACAAAGATACAAGTAAATTTGACCCACATGGCGTTTGCAAGGAGCTTATATTTGCTCTAAGAGAGGCGCTTGATAAAGCTGGCTTTAAATACGTTAAAATCGTAGTTAGCTCAGGCTTTAGCCCTAAAATTATAAAAGAATTTGAAGCTTATAATACGCCGGTTGATACTTATGGCGTGGGAAGTTATCTTGTTAAAAATGACATTTGTGGCTTTACAGGCGATCTAGTCGAGCTAAATGGCAAAGATGAGGCTAAATTTGGTAGGCAAAATTTTGCCTCAGATAGGCTAAAGAGAGTGAAATTTTAAGAGAAAAGATGAAATTTATAAAAATTTTAATGTTTCTGTCACTTTTGCTGACTACTTGCACCGCTGCAAACTACGCTAAGGCCTTTGAAAAGGTTGGCATCCTTGAAGACGGAGTTTATCGCTTTAGTCAAAATGGCCTCGGCGTTAAAAAAGATCTGCTTGTAAAGGTGATCTCGGTTCAAAACGCGGACAGCTCGCGCAAAAAGATCATCTCCATGCTAAATATCTCTAAAAATTCTAAAATTACGGACTTTAAAACAAGCGATGCAGGCGTGATAGTCTGGCCATTTTACGAGTTTGAAGGCAAATTTATAACGACAATAATCGTTGAAAATATAAAAAAAGAAGATAGCGATCAAAAACTGATTAAGATGCTTGAACTTAAGCATCCATTTTACTCAACGCTCCAAGCTCGAAGAAAAGGTGCCAAAGACGCCATAGACGTGAAATACGTGCTAAATTTCAAAGAGGCAAAGCTGGTAAAATCGTTTCAAAACCGCCCTTAAAACTTTATTTTAAATAAATTTCATTAAAATGGCGTAATCAAAAAAAGGATCATCTTTGCACAATCTAAAAACCATAAACGTCGCTCACTCGCCAGACGCTGACGATATTTTCATGTATGCTGCGGTCAAATTTGGCTGGGTTGGTAGTAAAAATTTAGCCTTCACATCAAAGGTGCTTGATATAGAAACGCTAAACGAAGAGGCGCTAAAAGGCACTTATGAGGCAACGGCGATCAGCTTTGCACTCTATCCAAAAATTTGCGATGAATTTGCACTTTTACGCTGCGCGGTGAGCTTTGGCAATGGATATGGCCCAAAGCTTATCAAGCTAAAAGATAAGCAGCTAAAGCGAAATTTCAAGGTCGCGCTATCTGGCAAAAACACGACAAATGCCCTGCTCTTTCGCATAGCCTACCCAGAGGCAAGGATCGTTTATAAAAATTTCCTTGAGATCGAAAATGCCGTGCTTAGCGGCGAGGTCGATGCTGGGGTGCTCATACATGAAAGTATCTTAAATTTCTCAGACAAGCTCTGCGTCGAGCGTGAAATTTGGGACATTTGGAGCGAGCTAAACGGCGAAAATTTACCGCTTCCACTTGGCGGCATGGCGCTTAGACGAAGTCTACCGATAACTGATGCAATCGAGTGCGAGAGAGTGCTTAGCGAGGCCGTTAGGATCGCCACTTCGCACAAGCCATTTTTATCTCACATGCTAATGGAGCGAAACCTCATCAGAGTTGGCAAAGATGAGCTTAAAGCATATCTAAATTTATACGCAAATGACGAGTCAATAAGCATGAACGAAACTCAGTTAAAAGCGCTAAATAAGCTCTATCAAATAGGCTACGAAAAAGGCTTTTTTGAAAAGCCAATCGACGTAAACGACTACCTTATACCTACTGAGTACAACGAAGTAAGGTTTAGCTGATGCAAAGTACGCTTGTCTCGCTTGGAGTTGAAACTTTTAAGATCGCCCTTTATATAAGCCTTCCGATGCTGCTAAGCGGCCTAATCGCAGGTCTTATCATCTCCATCTTTCAAGCGACCACGCAGATAAACGAAACTACGCTAAGCTTCGTGCCAAAAATTTTGCTAGTTGTCGTTGTCATCATATTTTTGATGCCTTGGATGATCTCGATGATGGTTGAATTTACTACTCGCATGTTTGAGTTTATACCGGAATTTATCCAGTGACAAGGCTCATTGACTTTTCTAAATTTACTTCAGTTAGAATCGGTGGCATGCATGAAATTTTCGAGGTAAATAGCCTTGAAGATTTAAATTCAGCCGAGTTTTTAGGCGCTGTGATGATAGGCGGAGGCAATAACCTTCTTATCTCGCCAAATCCTCCAAAAATGGCAATACTTGGCAAGAGTTTTGACTATATAAATTTAGAACGCTTAGGCGATAAAATCCATCTTGAGATAGGCGCTGCGACAAAATCTGCCAAAATTTACAACTTCGCTAAACAAAATAACATAGCTAGCCTCGAGTTTTTAAAAAATATCCCTGGCACGCTTGGCGGACTTATAAAAATGAACGCCGGGCTGCTTAAATTTAGCATAAGCGATAATCTCACGCATGTGCGTCTGGCTCGTGGCTGGGTTAGCAAAGACGAGATAAGCTTTAGCTACCGTCACAGCGGCATAGACGAGGCTATTTTGGGGGCTAAATTTGAGCTTTGTAATGGCTTTGATACGAGCATTTCTGAGACCATAAGTGCAAAAAGGGCAAACCAGCCAAAAGGGGCTAGTTTTGGCAGCTGCTTTGTAAATCCAGAGGGCCACTTTGCAGGGGCAATGCTAGAGGCAGTTGGACTAAAAGGATACGCTATCGGCGGAGCGAAATTTAGCGAAGAGCACGCAAATTTTTTGATAAATTTTAACCACGCAAGCTTTGAAGACGCCACTAGCCTTATAAATTTGGCTAGAGCTAGAGTTTTAGATAAATTTGGCGTAGAGCTTAAGACTGAAGTTTGCATTTTATAAGGATGATGATGAGTGAGTTTTTGAGCGAAGTTTTTACCCTTTCACTTTTGTTTATAGCTATCGGTTTTTACGCCATTTATAGGGCTAAAAAGGCACAAAGCGAGCATGAGAAAAATATGGCTAGTTATGATAAAAACTTGCTAAATTTTGCCAAAATTTTGGGTGTAAAAGATCACATCGACCTAGTTAAATTTGATGAAATTTTGGCCCAGGCCTTAAAAGAAAAACTAATTTTTAAATTTAATAAATCTACCTCGCAAGAGGAGTTTATCTCTTTTATAAAAGATGAAAATTTCAAAACCAAACCCCAAATTTTGCAAAACAGTATCGATGAAGCTTTTTTAAACCTTTGCGCAAGCTCACTTGTAGAGCCGCTTAAGCTAGCGATACTAAAAAACGAAGATCAAATTTATGGATTTTTGTTTGAAAAAGAGCAGCTTTTTGCTCTTATTGATAGCGCTGCACTGCTTGGCGAAAATATTATAATTTGCGAGTAAATCAAGTAAAATTCATCTCTTTTTAGATAAAATCAAGCCAAATTTCAACTATAAGGTAAAAAATGGCAAAAGAAAAAGATAGTGACAAAAAGATAGCTATCCCAGAGAGCGAAGCGGACAAGAAAAAGGCGCTTGAGCTTGCGCTAAAGCAGATCGATAAAGCTTTTGGCAAAGGCACGCTTTTAAGACTTGGCGACAAAGAGGTTGAGGCTATCGAGTCGATACCGACTGGCTCGCTAGGGCTTGATCTGGCTCTTGGCATAGGCGGCGTCCCAAAAGGTAGGATCATCGAGATCTACGGACCAGAGAGCTCTGGTAAGACCACGCTCACACTTCACATCATCGCTGAAGCGCAAAAAGCTGGTGGAATTTGTGCATTTGTTGATGCAGAGCACGCACTAGATGTAAAATACGCTTCAAATTTAGGCGTAAATACCGACAACCTTTATGTCTCTCAACCAGACTTTGGCGAGCAGGCACTTGAGATCGTTGAGACGCTTGCAAGAAGTGGCGCGATCGATCTTATCGTGGTTGATAGCGTCGCTGCTCTTACTCCAAAGAGCGAGATAGATGGTGACATGGGCGATCAGCACGTTGGTTTGCAGGCAAGACTAATGAGTCAGGCACTTAGAAAGCTAACTGGAATTTTAAGCAAGATGAAGACAACTGTTATCTTCATCAACCAAATTCGTATGAAGATCGGTATGATGGGATATGGCACACCAGAGACCACAACTGGCGGTAATGCGCTTAAATTTTACTCATCTGTAAGAATCGATGTTAGAAAAATAGCCACACTTAAACAAAATGACGAGCCTATCGGCAACCGCACAAAAGCAAAAGTGGTTAAAAACAAGGTCGCGCCTCCATTTAAAGTGGCTGAATTTGACATCATGTTTGGCGAGGGTGTGAGCAAAGAGGGCGAGATCATCGACTATGGCGTAAAGCTCGACATTATCGACAAATCAGGCGCGTGGTTTAGCTACAAGGCCGAAAAACTAGGTCAAGGTAGAGAAAACGCCAAAGCCTATCTAAAAGAGCACCCAGAAATTTCTGATGAGATAGTAGCGGCGATCAAA
This sequence comes from Campylobacter concisus, assembly GCF_001891085.1. Taxonomy (NCBI): domain Bacteria; kingdom Pseudomonadati; phylum Campylobacterota; class Epsilonproteobacteria; order Campylobacterales; family Campylobacteraceae; genus Campylobacter; species Campylobacter concisus. Next base: position 19,111 of record NZ_JXUP01000012.1, on the reverse strand, counting down.
GGCTCAATGGGGATCGATCACCTAATAAGCAGCGGCACAAAAGACGAAGACGACGACACAAACGAAGCAGGAGATGAATAATGGTATTTATTGAAGATGTAGAAGCTCACGAGGTTTTAGACAGCAGAGGCAACCCAACAGTTCGTGCGACAGTTAGACTAAGTGATGGAACCGAGGCGAGTGCGATCGTACCAAGTGGCGCAAGCACTGGCAAGCGTGAGGCGCTTGAGCTTCGTGACAAAGACGAGAGATACGCTGGCAAGGGCGTTTTAAAAGCTGTTTCAAACGTAAATGAAAAGATCGCTGAGGCGATAATCGGCCTTGATGCTTACAACCAAAGAGCAGTTGATGATGAGATGCTTGAGCTTGATGGCACGCACAACTACTCAAATTTAGGCGCAAACGCAGTCCTTGGCGTATCTATGGCGGTAGCTCGCGCAGCTGCAAAGAGCCTAAATGTCCCGCTTTATCGCTACCTTGGCGGTGCAAATGCTAGCATCTTACCAGTGCCGATGTTTAACATAATAAATGGCGGCGCACACGCAAATAACAGCGTTGATTTTCAAGAATTTATGATAATGCCATTTGGTTTTAGCACATTTAGCGAGGCGCTAAGAGCTGCAACTGAAATTTATCACAAGCTAAAATCTATCCTAAACGCAGCTGGACACAGCACGGCTGTCGGCGATGAGGGTGGCTTTGCTCCAAATTTAAAAGATAACGAAGAGCCGCTAAAGCTCATCTCACAAGCTGTAAAAGAGGCTGGATATGAGCTAGGCAACCAGATAAAACTAGCACTTGACGTCGCTTCAAGCGAGCTTTATAAAGACGGCAAATACGAGCTTGAGGGCAAGAAATTTAGCAGCGACGAGCTTATTAGCTACTATGAAAAACTTTGCGAAAAATATCCGATATTTTCTATCGAAGATGGCCTTAGCGAGGACGACTGGAGCGGCTGGGCTGAGCTTACAAAAAGGCTTGGTAGCAAGGTGCAGCTAGTTGGCGATGATCTTTTTGTCACAAATGAGAAAATTTTACGCGAAGGCATTGAGAAAAATATCGCAAATGCGATCCTCATCAAGCCAAATCAAATAGGCTCAGTCACGCAAACTATGCAAACTGTCCGCCTTGCTCAAAGAAATGGATATCGCTGCATAATAAGTCATAGAAGCGGCGAGAGCGAAGATGCGTTCATCGCTGACTTCGCAGTTGCTCTAAACACTGGCGAGATAAAGACAGGTGCAACTTCAAGAAGCGAGCGTAATGCAAAATACAACCGCTTACTTGAGATCGAGCTTGAGGCTGGAGAGTTTTTGGGGGATAATATTTGAGCGAAATTTTAGACGAATATGGCAGCACCGATGGCATATTTCATAAAATTGTAAAATATATTAGACCAACATTACGATATGTCATAGCCACAATTTGTGTGGCTATGTTTGCCTTTTATGTAGGTAACATGATGTTTGGCAAACGCTCACTTGATGTTATGCTAAGTCTTCAGAGTAAAAAAGATAGACTTAGCGAGGACGTGGAAATTTTAAAAAAAATGAACGCGCGCCTGCAAAAAGATTATTTTGAATTACAAGGCCTTGAGCCAGACTTTAATAAAAAGTAGGAATGATGAAAAAAATTTGGTTAGTTTTATCTATATTTGCAGCAAGCGTCTTTGCTAGAGAGAACCCATTTATGCCTATTAGCGAGCTAAATACAAGCGTTATGACAACAAATATCATAGAAAAATTTGATAGATTTGATTCTCTTTCGTTTAAATTTCCAAGCGATGCGGCACTTTTACTAGATGTCACTATAAGATATAGAGCAAATGACGGTACTATAAAGGAAAAAAGGCTAGCCGATATAAATAAAACTATCGATTACAGCGATGAATTTGCTTTAAATAAGGTAAAAAATCCAGAACCAGTCGTGGCAAAAAAGCTAGATGTTTCAGTCACAATGGCAAATATGCCTAGCCAAAAAGTAAGCACTCCCGTGATAATAGAAAAAAATGAAACTAAAATTTCAAATAAAGATAGAAACAAAACTTCAGATATGCCAACTCCAAGTGTTGTAGTGATCGATCTTAGCACAGACAAAGCAAAAGAAACTAACATAAAACCTGAACAAAAGGTGGTCGAGATAAAGATTGAGCCCACTACAAAGCCAGTTGATAGTGTCAAAAATGGAAAAGATGTTAAATTTCTAGGTTTTATAAGCTTTCTAGCCAACGACAAAGAGCTAAAAATCGCTACAAAAGCTAAAAATTTAAAGCATTTTACTTATGAGAAAAATAAGATCGTTCTTGACTTTGCAAGGTCGCCAAGAAGCTTTAAAACTAAGAGCTTAAAACTCGAAAATGAATATTTTAAAAATGTAATCATAGGCTGGCATGATAGATATTTCAGAGTGGTTTTAGAGCTTGATAAGATGCATAAATATAAGATTGAAGCCGCTGAAAATGGATATTTGCTTAAGCTTTTATAGTTTTTGAATTTTATTTCATAAAATTTCAAATATAATACTTTTCAAAATAAAGATTTAAGGTTATTGGTTTGAAATACCAGCTTGATTGTAAAGATAATTTTGAAAACTCATTTATATTTTGGCTCACTCGCTACGTCAAATTTAAACTTAGCTCACTTTCGAATAAAGAGCTTAGGGATCCAAAGACACTTGAAAGTGTAAATTACGCTCTAAGCCGCGAGGTAAAAAACATTGATCAGCTTGATGGCTTGGTAAAAAGCGCGAGAAACGCAGGGCTTACCGGCATAAATACCTACTTTAATCCACTTAAAAAAATATATGAAACGATGAAATTTTACGAGCTTAGCAGCCTAAAGCAGATCGATGAAGAGCTACTAAGCGAAATACTAGCTAGCACGACTGGCGGACTAAGCGATGCTAGTAAGAAAAATTACCGCATCTCAGTAATAAATTTCTTTGCGTTTTTAGACAAACAAAACGAAGAGGATGGCAAGGCCCATGTTTTTGATATAAATTTAAAAAACTGGGGCGGAGTGAGTGGCAACAAAGGGCAAAAGTTACCTGAGTTTATGGGTGAAGATGAGGTCAAAAAATTTCTAGATGCGATCGAAGAAAGTGACTTTAAGCAAAACTCAAATCGCAATAAGCTCATAATAAAAACGATAATTTTTACTGGCATTCGTGTGAGCGAGGCTCTAAATTTAAAGCGAAAAGACATCACTGAAGATGGCGATCTTTTTATTATTAGGATCCGAGGCAAAGGCAATAAATACCGCATTGTTATGATAAAACGTCACCTAATAGAAGCTCATCTAAACGCGATCGCAATAAATTATATCAACAAAGAAGGCTATCTTTTCATCAATAAAAAAGGCACCAGGCTTACGCAGGCTTATGTTAGCCGCATAGTTGAGCAAATTTTATTTAAAGCTGGCATCAGAAAAGAGAAAAATGGTGCTCACATGCTGCGCCACACCTTTGCAACGATGCTTTACAAAAAGCAAAAGGACCTTGTTTTAGTGCAAGAAGCTCTAGGGCATGCAAGCTTAAATACCTCAAGAATTTACACCCACTTTGATAGCGACAAGCTAAAACTTGCTGCAAAAGTGGCTGAGGATCTAGCAAACTAGAGCGCTTAAAGCCAAAGCAAACTAGTAATACTAAATTTAACTCATGTAAAATTTAAAACATTAAATTTAACTATGAAACCCTATAAATATATGAGGAAATTTTGGCTTGCAAGCAGCCCAAAGGTTTGCTCTGTATCTAAATTTACAATCCGCTAGTCAAAAGCCCTTACAAAAAATAAAATTTGGCAAGCAAATTTTACTCTACTCACCAAATTTATATCAAACTAGCTGATTTTCCTTATCTTTGCAGGAAGTGCTTGTCTAGCGCAAGTGCCAACCAACCAGTCATTTAAACTAAATTCGCCATTTCTTTTTGGATCAAGAAGTCCAAGCTTATTATGATTGACCCCTTTTTCTAAATTTGCGATCCCAAAAGCTGGCTTTCCATCGACGATGTGCGTTCTTATACCAAACTCATCATGACCAAATCCATGCTCGATACTAATAACCCCGCTAGCAACGCCATCCGTCACAAACGCCTCACCAACTTGCGCACCATAAGGAGTAGTCACTTTGACCTTATCGCCTGAGCGAATGCCCTGCTCACTTGCAACATCTGGTGCTATCCTTATGAAGTTGCTAGGATGAACAGCTCTTAGCCTTGGGCTAACAAAGGTGTAGAAGTGTTGGATATTTGACTTTCTTGAGCTTACTGTGTATTTCCACTCAGAGCGTGGGAAAAATTTCTCGAGCGGTGTGCCATCACTTGCTACTGGTAGCATCAGACTTGGCACTCCTGGCATATATTCGCCTGTTATTGAGTGTCTATGCCCACCAAGTGGTTCATAGTAGATAGAAGCTGGCGTAGGCGCTGGCACTTTTATGGTTGCTTTATCACCCTTATATGCGCTCTCGTAGCTATCGTATCTGCCACCTTTTGCTAGTATGTGCGCTACTTTTGGCTTCTCTTCGTCTTTTAGATAAGGATCGAGTTTTATCATCACTCTTGATATCTTACTAAGCTTTTTGTCCTCGTCGCTTATATCTTTCACACCCTCGCCGTCAAAGGCCAAATTTGCTAGTGCAGCCGCGTAATACTGCTCTTTTACGTCAAGGTCCATGAAATTTCCATCTTTGTCTTTGAAGGCATTTTTGCCAAAGCCTTTTAGTCCAAGCCTCTTTGCTACGGCTATATAAAATGCCTCAACGTCGATCGCGCCGCCGTTTTTATCCTTTGCCTGCTTTGAGCTAACAGCCGGATAGCGCACGACTGAGGTTTTGGCTATCGTTCCCCAAAGAGAGTTTGGAAGTGCCCAGTTTTCTAAATTTACCCCATCTGGCACGATGTAGTCAGCATAGGCGTTTGTCTCGTTCATAAAGGCGTCTATCCCCACAAAAAGTGGTAAATTTTTACTATCTTTTAGTACGTCTAAAACCGCTCTTTCAAGTCCTGCTTGGCCGTAAAGTACGTTTGTCATGTAGTTTATGAAAACTTTCACTTTATATGGATAGCCAGCCTTATGACTCGTAAGCGTTTCGTTTACAAGTGGCATAGAGATAGGATACCATGGCTGAGTTGATGGATAGCCGCTGCCGCCAGCTGCTACTTTGCGCTTATACTCAGAGCTTGTTTCGTAGTATTTGCCTGATCTTGATAAATTTAGACCATTTGGTTTATAAGCGCCCTCAAAGCCCTCAAGGTCATATCTGCCCTTTAAAAACTCGTGTGTGCCGGCACTTGCATTGACGTTGCCGCCTTTGTAGCCATAAGTGCCCATGAGTGTGTTTAGACAAAGTATCGCAAAAGTAGTCATACCAGCTTGCGTATGCATCATACCGCCATGCACGTTTGTGCTCACCTGTCTGCCGTTTTTGGTGAAATTTTCGCAAAGCCAGACGATATCTTCAACGCTCACGCCACAAATTTTTGAGTACTCCTCTAAGCTATGCTTATAAGCTGACTCTTTTAAAAGCTGCATTGAGCTTTTTACCTCGACTTTTTTGCCGTCTATTAAAATTTTACCTTTGTAGTAGAGCTTGGCTGGTTCATTTACCTTGTGGCTTTGTATCTTGCCATCTTGCGAGCAGACCTGCCATTCATTGTTGATAAGTGCAAATTTGCCATAGTCTTTGTGGTCTTTTTCGGTGATGACTAGATGCGTGGCATTACACCAGTGTATCTCGCCTGCTAGCTTTGCCTGGTCTAAATTTGGCTGGATAAGGTAGTTCGTTGCGTATTTTTCATTTTCTATGATCCAGCGTATCATAGCCATGGCTAGAGCTGAGTCGGTGCCTGGCTTTATCGCTATCCAGCGGCCTTTATCTGAAGAGGCGTATTTTACAGCGTTTGTAACGCTTGGGTCGACCACTGCGTAGCTAAAGTCATCTCTCGTGCCTCTTGCGTAAGAGAGCATTTTTGCCTGTTTTTGGAAAGGGTTGCCACCATTTGAGGGCGAAGTGCCCCAGTAGATAACAAATTTAGAGTTTTCATAGTCTGGTTTTGTATGTGCAAAACCCTTTGCATTGTGCGCGATCTTGCCGCCGACCCTAAAGCCACCACCACAAATTCCGCCGTGCGAGTAGTGATTTATAGTGCCAAATGACTTTTTGACAAAGCGATCAACGATGTCAGAGCGTCCGTCATATAGATAAAAACTTAAAAATTGATTGCGCTTAGTGCCGTACTCTGGGTTTTCACTGTCTATTAGCTCGTCGCTATATATTGCTCTTAGCCCATCTACGTGCCCCTCACCAAAGAGATCTCCGCCCTCTACGACCTCTTCTACTAGCTGTTCAAAGCTTATGCTCTTCCACTTTCCCTCACCCCTTTTACCAACTCTTTTTAATGGCGTTAGTATCCTTGCAGGTGAGTCTATCATCTCAGGCAATATCGCTCCTCTAGCACAAACTGTGGCTCGCTTTTCGTCTTCGCCACTTAGTGTTGTGGTAAGAAGTGCGTCATTTATCGATGTGTCAAAATTTGCCCAGTGTACGTTTGAGAGTGGGTGGTATGGGTTGCCACTACATCTTAAAACGCGGTCGTTTTTGTCGTCTACGTGAAGTCTTATGCCACACTTCGTCGTACAGCCATGGCACATCGAAAAAATAACACTATGTCCATCACTAAGTGAAATTTTGCCGTCCTTTACTCGAAATTCAGGCTCTAGTGAGTTTGCCTGCGGTTTATAGTCGTCCTTATCTTCATCTGCCAGCATAGCACTCGTGGTTAGTGTTGAGAGCACGGCTGATCTTTTTAAAAATTCTCTTCTTTGCATTACTTATTTCCTTTTACTGTGCTATCTCTTCGCTCCAGCTGATAACCTTTTTATATCCATTATCAAGCTCGAGTTTTTTATTGTTTTTAGCCAAAATTTCGCTAACACCGTGGTAGAACACCTGCGGATTTGTATTTTTAGGGCTATCTATAACCATAGTCTCATGTGTGGCTAGAAATTTTCTAATATTTGAGTTAGGATCATTAAGATCGCCTATTATACGGCTACCACCCACACAGCTCTCTACACATGCCGGCTGAAGCCCTGCCCTTAGTCTGTGGTCACAAAAAGTACATTTATCGGCCTTGTAGGTATGCAGGCTAAGATATCTTGCGTGATATGGACAGGCCTCTACGCAAAGCGCACAGCCTATGCACTCTTTTGTATCAATCTTTACTATGCCATTACTTCTTTGATGGCTAGCACCAGTTGGACAAACGCTAATACAGGCTGGATTGTTGCAGTGGTTGCAAAGCCTTGGAAGTGACGCAATGACTGCCATTTTACCGCTCTTATCTCTTGCCTCGTACTCGGAAACAATGGTTCTAAAAGCGCCTGGCTGAACGTCGTTTTCTAATATACAGCTCATAGTACATGACTGACATCCAACACATCTTGTTAGATCTATCGCCATGCCGTAGCGAACATTACTACCGCTAAAGTCCTTTGGTGCAGCCTTTAGTGCGGTCGTAGCAAAAAATAATCCTGCAGCTGCAATGAAGCTGCGACGAGAATTTAAGGTCTGTTGCATAAAGTTCTCCTTTCTTTTTAGAATTTTTTCTTATTTTAGCATAGTAAATATTTTTTCTAAAGTTTATTTTATATTTTTGCAAAATGTATTAAATTTTGAGAATTTTTGTAGCACTTAAAAGATAGAATTTGGATAGTAGAATTTAGAAAGAAGTGAGAAAAAGATAGAAAATAAACTTCTATCTTCTTAAATTTATGCTTTGCAGTTTAGCATATAAAGGCGAATGACTTGCTCTGCTGTCATCTTTAAATTTCTAATCGCGACATCTTTTCTCATCGCTTCTTCAAGACTTACTGGCTCATTTAATATACAAAAATAGGCATCAATCCCATTTTTGTGGCAAGCTTTGGCGCATTTTTGCACACTTCCAGCAAATGCGATCACTGGCTTATGATACTTTTTTGCTAGTTTTGCAACCCCAGTTGGTGTCTTGCCCATTGAGCTTTGAAAGTCCATACGGCCTTCACCAGTGATGACTAGATCAGCCTTTTTGATCTCATCTTCAAGTGCAATAGTCTGCGTAATGATCTCGATGCCTGGGCGAAGTTTCGCTCCTAGAAATGCCACGAATGCAAAGCCAAGCCCGCCAGCGGCACCAGCGCCTTTTTGTGTGTGAAATTTACTATTAGTCTTTTCTTTTACAAGAGTTGCAAAGTGTTTTAGCCCATCATCAAGCTCTTTTACCATGCGGCCATTTGCACCCTTTTGAGGAGCATAAACATGGGCTGCTCCATTCATGCCATAAAGCGGATTATCTACATCGCAGGCGATTAAAAATTCGCACTCCTTTAGCTCTTTTAGCGCCTCTTCATCTGTAAACTCACAAATTTTAGCTAAATTCTCACCTTTTCCTTCAAGCAAAGCACCATCTTTATCATAAAATTTAAAGCCAAGTGCGCTAAGCATGCCTGTACCAGCGTCATTTGTCGCACTTCCACCGATACCTATGATAAATTTTCTAGCGCCTTTAGCAATGGCATCTTTTATCATCTGACCAAAGCCAAATGTGCTAGTCTTTAGTGGATTTCTCTCGTCTGGGTTTATGAGTGTAAGGCCCGAAGCACTTGACATTTCAAGTATTGCAAGGTCATCTTTTAGTGCATATCTAGCTAAAATTTCAATTCCAAGTGGATTTTTAACTATCGTATCTATAAATTTTGCACCAAGTGCATCAGCCATCGCCTCTACACTACCCTCGCCACCATCTGCGATAGGCTTGACAACGACCTCACAGCCAATCTCTTCTAGTCCTTCTTTTACAGCAAGGCCCGCCTCAAGCGAGCTAAGCGAGCCTTTTAATGAATCAATCGCAACTAAAATTCTCATAAAAGCACCAAAGATAATATGTAAACGCTAATTATACCAACGATGCCCATTATAAACGTCATAGCTGTTTGTGTGCGATATCCTTGTTCTGCGCTCATCTTGCTAAAATTTGTCACAACCCAGAAGTAGCTGTCATTTGCGTGAGATACGCACATCGCACCAGATGCTATTGCCATGACGCAAAGTGCAGCTGAAAGCTCGGTCGTAAAGCCAAGTGTTTGCATGAGTGAGTTGTCGGCACTAAACGCACCCATGATAGATGCTGTCGTGATGATAGCCACGGTCGAGCTTCCTTGAGCGGTTTTTAGTACGGCTGAGATGATGAATGGGAAGAAAATTCCTATCGCTTTTATGGCGGTTGCGTTTTCTTTTATGAAATTTACAAAGCCGGCCTCAGTGATGACATTACCCAAAACACCGCCAGCTGCTGTGATAAAGAGTATCGGTCCAGCGATCTTTAAAGATTCGTTCGTGATGTGGTCAAATTCTCTTATCTTTCTGGCTTCAACTAATAAAAATACGCAAAAGATCACGCCGATTGCAAGAGCAATGATAGGATTTCCTAAAAATAAAAGTATCTTTGGCAAGAGTGCCGTTTTATCAAACATGCCTTGTTTTGCTAAAACATCGACAATAGAACCAATCGCCATAAAAATGATAGGCATGATGATAGGTGCAAGGCTCAAAAATCCACTAGGTAGCGTGCCAAATTTCTTTAAAAGCTCTTCGTAGGTAGCTGTGATGGTAGCGTCAGCATCTTTGTCGCTGATAGTCACACTTTTGCCAACACTCTTTGAAAAGAAATAAACAGCTATCAACACAGGCACTGAAACGACTGTTCCCATGATGATGACAAGGAGTAAATTTCCGCCAAGACCAAGTGTTCCTGCGGCTGCTATTGGGCCAGGAGTTGGCGGGATAAAGACGTGAGATGCGTATAGGCCGCCACTAAGTGCGACTGACATCGCGACTGGGCTTGCTGAAATTTTCTTATAAAGTGCCTCGCGAATAGAGTTTAAAACGACAAATCCGCTATCACAAAATACCGGAATGCCAACAACCCAGCCCATGATGAGCATAGCAAGCTCTGGACGCTTTTGTCCGACTAGCTTTACGACCATATCAGCTAGCTTTAGTGCAGCTCCCGTTTTTTCAAGCACAGTGCCGATTATCGTTCCAAAGATAATAACGATACCGATACTCTTAAATGTGCCACTAAAGCCGACACCTATCATCGCTGGGATCTTGGACAGATCGATGCCTGCGACGATCGCAAGAACCAAAGATATGCTCATAAGTGCCAAAAATGGATGCACTTTTAGCTTAGAGATCATAACGATCATAAGTATGATAGCTACAACAAAACAGACAATTAGTGAGATTCCGCTCATAAAAACTCCTTTGCTCTGAGATTTTGCTTAAGATTTTAGCAAAATTTGCTTGTATTTTTTCTAATATTTTTAAGTTTTTTGATTAATTAAATTTTTTTGACATATTTGAGTAAATTTATAATTATTTGCCTAAATTTAGCCATTTTATAAGTTCAAAATTTTTAGCTTATTTTAAAATAACAAAACCAAGACCAAATTTATCAGTATGCCTATTATAATCAATCAAACTCTCGCCATATCCCGTAAAATACTGCAAATAGCCATAAACTCCGGTTGAGAAGATAGGAAACATATATGAAATTTCAGCAGCACCCTTATTTGTTTTATCAAAATGTAAGTTATTTCTTAGCATTAGGCTAAAAATGTGATCATTAAGGTTGTAGCTAAGCCTTACATCGCCATGCCCGATGTATTTTAATATATCTTTATTATCGCCCTTATTGCCTACTACCATCCAAGCTCTTGGCGAAATGCTAAGCTTGCCAAAAACAAAATCACTTTGCACATAAGCTCTATTCCAGCTTCTTGAATTGCTACCATCTCGTCCATTTGACTCATGCAAAAGTCCAAATTTTAGGTTTTTAACACCTATTTGATCCAAATATTTTGGCGAAGCAAAATTTAGAAAAATTTCTGGCTGATAGTTCGTTTCACGAAATGGCGCTGAAGTTCTTGTTATCTGCCACCAAGATGTCTGCGTGTAGGCTGCCACAAGGCTCTCTCTAAATCCAAACAGGTCATAAAATAACGGCTTTGCAAGGCTTATTTGAAACTTAGTTTCAATGCTCTTTCGCTCATCGTTTGGCGCATTTTTGGCATAAGTTACTGGCAAAAGGTAGTTAAATTTATAAAGCTCGATACCAAGCGCATTTTGTAAATTTTTACCACTTTTATCTTCTCTTAAAAGATCGGCTTGCTTTAGCTTTGCCTCTCTTGGTACTGGCTCACTTGCTTGCACATTTTGTATCGCTTCTTGCTCGTTTAAAGAGCCTTTGGCTAGCTCTTTATAAATTTGCATCGCAGCCTTTATGTCGCCACTTTGCTCCAACTCTTGTGCTCTTTTAAAATCATCCAGCCCACTTGCCATCAAAAAACTAAGACCAAGGCTTAAAAATAATAAAATTTTACTCATCATTTATCTTCTTTTCTTGGATTTTCTTTGCCATTTCGTATTCGTCAGGGAAATTTACATTAAAAAACTGCTCACTATCTTTAAAATTTACGACTTTGCATTTACAGCTTTTTCTCAAAAGTCCGATTTTATGCTCATTTTTTAAATAAAACTCATGAGCCAAAGTGACAAGCCTTGGGCTAAAAAAACCACAAAGCGAGTGAATGTGCTCATTATCACTGGCCACAACCATATCAAATTCATCTTTAAATTTAGCAAGCTCTTTAAGGCTAGAAAGATCAAAAAATGGCATATCAGCTGGTATCACAAAAATGCTATGATCAAAATTTTTAAGAATGGAGTAAAGTGCGAGCATTGGCGAATAGCTATCGCTATTTTCATCTTTTATAAGCTTTAGTGGCGGGCTAAATTTCTCAAATTTTGAGCTTACATAAACTTCGTCAAAAGCTTTGCTAAATTTCGCAACCTCATAATGAGTAAGCGTCTTAAAACCACCAAATGGCAAAAGTGTCTTATCTTGCCCCATACGTGAGCTTTTGCCACCTGCTAAAATCACGCAAGTTTGCATCTTTTCCCTTAAGAAAGTTATGAGGCTAAATTTAGCTAAAAGCGGCTTTGATCTACCAAAAATATGCGATAAAAATTTATTTTTGTTTATGCTACTTGTAAAATTTAAGCCTGCCTTGCCCTTTTCATTGTTAAAAATTCTTCGTAGCGACGATCAATGATAGCTTTGATCAAGGCATAGTTTTCTTGTGAGTTTTCTATATAAAAATAGGCGTTATCAAAGTATTTTTCACCAAATTTTTTCGAAACAAAATCCGTATAATCCTGCAAATACCAACCATACATTTTGGCAAATTTTGTCCGATCAGTCGTATAGTAAGCTTTTGCAAAGGCTTTACCAGCAGTATTTAGCTCCGCGCTTCCAAGTACGCCGTCCATAGCGTCAAAAAGATACTGACGATAGTTAAAATTTTCATCCATCTGTGCTATATCATCCGCAAAATCTGCCGCAAATTCCTTTGAATAAAATTTGTGTTCCATGCACCAGCGAAAGAAAAATGCAATGTGTGTCGCACCGTTTTCATGCGGTATATCAGTCGGCGCATCTTTCGCACCCCAGTGCCATTTTGCTTTGTCATATACTATATCTGGCATTTTTATCCTTTTAAAATGCTCAATTTTACTAAAACCATCTTAATCGCAGTAAAAATCATGGCCATTTTATCCATTTGCTTGCTATGATTAAAAAAAGATATAATGGCGCTTTTATTTAAGGAGAAGCAATGAGCGAAAAAATCTACAAATTTTAGGCTGGATCGGCACATGCCTATCAGTTGTTATGTACTTTTCATACATCCCACAAATAATGGGCAACCTTAACGGTAACAAAACGCCTTTTATACAGCCACTAGCGGCTGCGCTAAACTGCACAATATGGACAAGTTACGGCCTATTAAAAGCTAAAAAAGACTATCCACTTTCTGCCGCAAACTTTCCAGGCATAATCTTTGGTCTTTTGGCTACAATAACAGCGTTTTAATGCACCATTTAGTTATTGTGGCGATTTTACAATAAAACATTATTTGCTTCGCCGCAACAACTAATTTATAGTGTTTGCGCTATTTTGGCTAACTTTTCTTTAATTATATTGCCTTTTGAGCTTAGCGAAAAGATCATTTGCACTAGCTCCTCAGTTGTTGCCTCTATTCTTTTGTCATCACTATCTAAAGTTCTGAATTTGTTTAGGATAAGCGGACCGAATTCTTGATACGTGGACATAAAATCCTTATAGTCCTCTTGCAGTTCTGGTGCGTAAAAACTGATAAGCGGGTGTAATTTACCAATTTCAAATTTTGGATTTTCTATATTTAAATTTGGATTTATCAACAAAGCTACTTTGTAATGTATTCCCCCTAAAATATCCCCAACTATAATAAACGCTTCCTCTAGCTTTTGTCGCCTGAGTTTATTTTTCTCTTTTTTTCGTGTTTAGATTAGCATACACCCATTGCGCACACATTGTTAAGACTGCACCAAGTACAATTTTCAATAAGTCAGATATCAAACTATCCATATTATTTTTTATAAGTCCCTTGGATCGGCGATTTTACCTGCTATGGCTGAAGCCGCCACAACTGCTGAGTTAGCTAGATAAATTTCACTCGTTCTATCGCCCATACGTCCGACAAAATTTCTATTTGTTGTTGAGATACAGCGCTCATTTGCGCCTAAAATTCCCATATATCCGCCAAGACAAGCGCCACATGTTGGATTGCTCACGACCGCTCCTGCATCAATGAAAATATCGATTAGTCCCTCTTTTTCGGCAGCCCTTGCGATCTTTTGCGTCGCTGGAGTGATGATGAGCCTTGTTTTACGGGATACTTTTTTGCCTTTTAAAATTTGTGCTGCGATACGTAGGTCGCTTAGACGGCCATTCGTACATGAACCGATAAATGCTTGATCAATGGCTAAATCGTCACGAACCGCTTGTCTTACGCTCTTGCCGTTGCTTGGTAAAAATGGATATGCGATGACTGGATCAAGATTGGTCACATCGATCTCTAAAATTTTGTCGTATTTTGCGCTCTCGTCTGAGTAGAAAAATTTTGGTTTATCGCGTAAATTTTTATCTTTCAAAAACTCTTTTGTGATCTCATCAACCGCGATGATACCGCTCTTTGCACCAGCCTCGATCGCCATGTTGCACATTGAAAATCTATCATCCATACTAAGGCCCTCTATCACCTCACCGCTAAACTCAAGCGCCTTGTAAAGTGCACCATCAACGCCTATTTGGCGGATGATCTCAAGGATGAGATCCTTGCCGTAGACGTGCTTATCAAGCTTACCTTTAAATATGACCTTGATGCTTTCAGGCACTTTAAACCAGTTTTTACCAGTAATCATCGCATAAGCTAGGTCGGTGCTACCCATGCCGGTGCTAAATGCTCCAAGAGCGCCGTGTGTACAGGTGTGGCTGTCTGCGCCGATGATGACGTCACCTGGGATGACTAGCCCCTTTTCAGGCAAAAGCGCGTGCTCGATGCCCATATCTTTTTCATCAAAATAGTTTTTAAGGTCGTGTTTATAGGCAAATTCGCGTGAAATTTTGGCTTGGTTGGCGCTTAAGATATCTTTTGTCGGGATGTAGTGATCCATAACGATGGCAAAGCCGTCTGGGTTGGCTAGCTTTTTAGCGCCGCTTCGCTCAAACTGCTTGATCGAAATAGGTGTCGTGATGTCGTTGCCTATGATCATATCGATCTTACTTTCGATGATCTCTCCTGCGCTTACCTCTTTGCCAACGTGATCTGAAAATATTTTCTCGGTGATAGTTTGTTTCATAAATTTCCTTTAAATTTTGAGGCGATTTTAACGAAAATTGCTAAATTTAAAGAAAATTTACTAAGCCAAAAGGCCTAGTAAATTTAGAATTTAACGCTAGCTGTTAGCATAAACTGACGAGCATAGCCTGGTTGTATCGGTATGATATTAGCATCCGTACCAGTAGATGAGGACGTATAATAAAGCTTGTCGGTTAAGTTTTTAACGTTAAATGAAAAATTCGTCTCGTAGCCCGCGATCTTGGTATCGTAGCTGATGAAAGCATCATAAACAACTGCACTATCCATCTTAAATGCCGTTCCTGCTGGTACTGCAGATAAATCTGTCTTCATGTAATAGGTGTACCACGAGCCAAAGTACCTCGCTCCGCCACCGATCCTTAGGCCTTTTGCGCCTAGGTGGCTAAAGTCGTAGTTGGCAAAGAGACTAGCTTG
Source organism: Campylobacter concisus (assembly GCF_001891085.1). NCBI lineage: Bacteria > Pseudomonadati > Campylobacterota > Epsilonproteobacteria > Campylobacterales > Campylobacteraceae > Campylobacter > Campylobacter concisus. Next base: position 3,894 of record NZ_JXUP01000012.1, on the reverse strand, counting down.
GTGCTTTGGCGTTGCTTCTAGCGGTTTGCCCACTAGCACGGCAAACGCTCCGCTATCCTTTCGCACCTCAGTTTTTGTGAATGCGTAGCTAGCGCCCACGCTTAGCCCTTGCGTCACGCGGCCGTTAAAGTCAAACTCAAATCCTCTCGAGCGCGCCTCGCCCACTGGCGTACTTACGCTATTTACGGTGCGCATGATGTTTTTCTTATTGATATTAAAAACCGCCGCGCTAGCCGTTATGCTATCGTTTTGAAATTTAGTTCCCAGCTCGACACTTTTGCCCTCTTCAGGCTTTATATCGCCGATATCGCCTTTCATAGCCATTTGCGGATTGAAACTTTGTGCGTAGTTGGTATAGACCGACCACTGAGGCGTTAGTAGATATAAAAGCCCAGTTTGCCACGTAAATTTGCCATCTTGCTGATCTGTGCTATTTGGTCCACTAGTTGTGCCGCGAGCTACTTGGTCGTAGTATTCATACCTAGTTCCTAAAGAGTAGATTAAGTTTTCAGTTAAATTTATGCTATCTTGTGCGTAAAATCCGATAGTTTTTAGCTTTTGGTACTGGATGCTTGACTCCCTGGCAGTTGGTAGTCCTACTCTTCCATAGATAGGATGATATATGTTTATGCTTAAGTGGTTACCCGTATCTTTTAGGCCACCTGGTCTATAGCGGTAGTATTCCTTTGCGTCGATGCCAAAGAGCAAGTTGTGTTCTATCTCACCTGTTTTAACATAGCCGTTTAAATTTAGTGATCCAGCATGTGTGCGGTGGATAAATCCGTCGTAATATTCGTTTCGCCTAGTTGCTGTGCCATTATTTAATACATTCATTAGCCTGATGTGGCCATACTCGTGCTTTGAGCGAGAAAATGCATAAGCGCCCTTTAGTAGCCAGTTTTCGCCGAGATTTTTCTCAAAATTTACATCTAGCGTGTCAAGCTTTGTTTTTAGCTTATTAAATGGCTCGTCAAGGCGTCTTTTCTTATCTATGGGTAGTAGCTTGCCAGTGCTTGGAATGAGATACATGCCTCGGTCAATCGGATCGGTCGAGCGTGTGTGCGCATAAGCCAAATTTATGCGGTAATCATCGCCTTTATACGAAAGTGAGGGTGCAAAGAGAACGTTTTTATATTCGCCAAACTCTCTCCAGTAGTCCTTTTGCATAGTATCAAATATAAATCTATATGCAAACCCGCTCTCCGCAATAGGTCCTGTGGTGTCAAAGCCTGTATTCCAGTAGTTGCGGTTGCCGATGCCTGCCCAAATTTCGTTTGAGAAGTCGTATTTTGGCTTTTTAGTGACCATATTTATGATGCCGCCTGGCTCTTGCGCGCCGTAGAGCAAGCTAGAGGGGCCTTTTAGCACTTCGACGCTTTCTACGGTTTTGTTAAAGCTATGCATGACGCTAGCGGGCACCCCGTTTCGCATGATCGAGCCGTCGCGTCCGCCACCAAATCCTCTTTTTATGATCGAGTCAAAGATGCCGCCCGTGGTGTTTCCGTAGCTAACGCCGCTTACGTTTTGAAGGCTCTCAGCTAGAGTCTCTGGCTTTTTATCCTTTAGTTGCTGCTGGGTTACGACGTTTACCGTCTGCGGGATCTCTAAGATAGGCGTATTGGTTTTACCAACCTCACTCGTTGTGGCTCTGTAACCGTCATCTGCGCTATCTTCAATGTTAATTCCATCTAAGCTTACATCAGTAGCATTTAAAGCAGAAATAGCAAAACAAAGCACCGCACTAGTGCGAAATTTATTCATTTATCATCCCTTAAAGAAAATTTAATATTATAAAAATAGTTATCATTATATAAAAATATATTTTAAATTTTTATGAAAAAAATTTACGAAAAATTTATATTTTAATAACATTACAAATAAAACATTTGGAAAATTAAACATAGATCAGAAAACAGATTTTTACTATTCTTGTCATAGCTAGCGATAAAGCTTTTATTAAAACATTTTTGCAACATTTCTGATATAATCCCCACATGAAGTACGCACATTTAGTTCAAATAGCAAGTTATTTATCAAATTTTACAAAGATAAACCAAGCAAAACGCATTAATGATATGGCTATTTTAATCGAATTTAATGGTGAGAAGATCATCTTTGATCTAAACAAATCAAACTCTGCTATCTACAAAGATGACGAGTTAAAAGAAGCAAAAATTTATCAAGCACCTTTTGATAATGTCCTAAAAAAGCGCTTTAACGCCTCGCATATAAAAAACGTTGAGTGCTTAAAAGATAATAGAATTTTAAAATTTATCTGCACGCAAAGTGGCGCATATAAAAGTGAAAATTTTATCCTCTATCTTGAATTCACTGGGCGCTTTACAAATGCTGTGATAACTGACGAAAACAACGTGATAATCGAGGCGTTAAGACACATCGATAATAGCTACCGAAAGATAGAAACTAGCGAAGTTTTAAGAGAGCTTCCAGCTATCACTATCAATGAAAAAATGTGCGAGCCCATAACTGACTTTGAGGCATTTTTTAAAAGCGAAGCAGCTAGAGTAAATGAGTCCAGGATAGCTAGCTTAAAAGAGGCGAAGCTTGCAAGCGTACAAAAAAAGATAGGTAGCATGAGCGAAATTTTAAACTCACTTGAAGACAAAGATGAGCTAATGAGAAAGAGTGAAGAAGCTGCGAATTTAGGATCGCTTTTGCTTGCAAATCTGGGGAATTTTAAGGGCTATGAGAGAGAAATTTGTCTGAAAGATTTTGATGGCAACGAGATAAAACTAACTCTTAGCGATACACCAAAAAATAGTGCAAATGAATTTTACGCAAGATCAAAAAAGCTTCGCGCAAAAGCCGTTGGTGTAGATATAGAAAAGAGAAATTTAAAAGAAAAAATCGAGTTTTTTAAAGGACTAAAATCTCTTTTAAAAAAAGCGAGCAGTCTTTATGAGCTTGAAATTTTAAGCCCAAAAAACAAGGCAAAACAAAGAGAACGTCATGTAAAAGATGTGAGTGAAAATGCTGAAATTTTTTACGTTAGAGAATTTAAAATACTAGTTGGTAGAAACGAAAAAGGCAATATAAATTTACTTGATCTTGCTAAAAAAGATGACATCTGGCTTCATCTAAAAGACGCCCCAAGCGCTCACGTCATCATCAAGACAAACAAGAGCAAAGTGCCAGAAGATGTGCTAGAGATGGCAGCTAAATTTTGCGTGGAATTTAGTGTAAAGGGAGCCGGTAGATATGAGGTAGACTATACTAAGCGTGAAAATTTAAAACGTGAAAACGGAGCAAATGTCACTTATACGAACTATAAAACTATCATCATAAATAAAGGCTAAAAAATGGCTGTAACACCTTTAGGAAATAGTAACTTTATAAATCAAAATGCCCCAGTAGTATCGCAAGTGCATGCAAATCAACAAGCTAGATTTGATATGCAATCTTTGATGGCAGCTGAGCTTGCCTCGCAGCAAAGTGAAGAGATCAAAGAGGTTCGTCCGATGGAAGAGTCTTATAAAATAGACCCCGAAAAGGAACATGAACGCCAAAAAAATGAAGAAGAGGCAAGTGAGTTTGAGAGCGAAAAACAAAATTCAAGAGATAGTGACGAGGAAGATTTGGACGATATAGCAGATAATGAGGAAATAGTGCCTAGCGAACATCATATGCTTGACATAACTATTTAATGCCTAAACACTCCAAGCCCAACAAACACCACATCTCAAGTCAGTGATACTCCCCAACACCTAACCCTCCTTCAAATTTTTAACGCAGTAAATGATAAAGAAAAACTTTTTAAGATCCACTCTGACTCACCTAAAGCCTGCCCGCTTGGTGGCAAGATCGAGGGACTCTTAACCAACCACCTCCTAAAAGCACAAGAAGCTTTAGAGGATAGTTTAAGAAGTATTACTT
>NZ_JXUP01000011.1 GCF_001891085.1 Campylobacter concisus | reverse complement strand
TGCTGGACCACCTGCAGCAGTTTCTTCTAGAGCATTAAGATCTGTTCCTTTTAAGATGGCTTGTTGTAAAGCTGAGATATCAGCTACTGTTTCGTTATTGTTAGAGTCTTGATCTAGAGTTAGAGTATCTTTACCTATTAAAGTTATATCTTTACCATCAGTTTGAGTTATTGTTACTTTAGAGTTAGAACCCTCTGTAACTATCTTTTCACCTTGGTATACAATATCTCCTACACTTAATTGTCTTACCTCTCCTGTTAAGTCATTAAGTGCTCTTGCTATTCCTCCATTTACGCTTTTAACTACTCCGGCTTCTTTAGCCATCATGTTCTCCTTATTGTTTATAGTATTTTAAATTTTGAATGAATTATATAAATTTTAAAAGGGCTTGTCTATTGTACCATGTGAAATATTTGTGTGACTATCTTTTATCGTAGCCCTAAAATTTAGCCTTTGCTTTAAAATTCTTAGCATTAGTTTTAGTAGAAATTGATTTTATTTAAAAATTTAAAGACCTACTAAAATACAAAGCAAGTCTTTAAACATAATCTTATAAAGCCTTTATATCTCCACCAATAACTCTTAGCCCTCTACTATCAAATATCGCCTTTACGCCAGCCACTTCTATCACGACGCTTGATCCTTCTATCGTTACTTTTGTGCTACCTACTTGATGGATTATCTTATCTTTGGCGTTTACCTCATAAGTCGTCTCTATATTGCTAAATTTTGAATCAGCAATCTCAGTGTGCTGGGCAGCTGTTTTTGTTGTGAAATTTGACTTAGCATTTATATCAATGTAGCTATTTGCCTGAAGCACAATATGCTCGTTACTAAATTCATTTATACCTTTTTGTGAATTTAGCTTATAGCCACCATCTATATTTTGCTCTTTTGTGCCTTTTATCTCTCTCATCTCATCATTATGTATGGTAGTATTAAGATTTGATTTTACTTCTACAAATTTATCATGTCCTACAAATTCATGACTATCTTGGCCTACTCTTGCGTTATTATCAACAGCTACATTTAGCGTATTTGAGACACCAACTACTGTATCTTTTGAAAGTCCAACTGTTGTTAGATACTCGCCTCCGACATTTACATTTTTTGCTAGATCTATCGTCTGAATGTGGGCTTTTTTTACTCGTTCAGTATAACTTCCATGCACTTGTGAGCTTTTGTCGTTTAGTATTGTTTGAGAAAAGTCGTTATTTACAAGCTCGTCATAGTCCTTTTCTGCTTTTACATAAATTTGCTCTTTATTTTTTAAATTTGATAAAGTGATCTCGTTTATGCCGGTCTCATTTGCGCCAATTGTTTTTGAGCTAAGAGATGTTTGGTGATAGTTACTATCTACATTTACAAGTGGCGTATTTGAAGCATTATATAGGCTACCACTTACTACTGGGTTGTCTATATCATTTTGTAAAAAAGAGATGATAACCTCATCGCCGATCCTTGGTATGGCAAAAAATCCTGAGCTATTGCTAGCAATAGGCGTTATCACTCTTAGATAAGCACTCTTGTGATAGCTTGCATTGATAGCGTCGTCTTTATCGATTATCTCTTGCGTACTAAAAGCATTTAACCTCACCTTTACCCTACCATAGCTATCAGTATGGATCGTATTATTTTGGCTGTTTAGTCCATCTTGACCGACTACAAGACCTAGCGTGATGTCTGGTGCTTTTGGCTTTTGCTTGTAGCTTGGGACAAATTTCACACTACTTGGAATGATGCTTATTTCGTTTGTGTATGAGCTTATAAATTTTTTATCTTTAAATGGGACATTATCGCCTAAATTTAAGGTATTTTCTAAAACGCTCTCATCAATATAAGTATGCTTTAAAGCTATTATTTTAAACTCATATTCGCCCTTGCTAGCGTCAATGGCTACCGAGATATTGTCATTTAAATTTAGTGCAAATACATTTGAGCTAGCGGTAAATTCTTTTAAAAGCATATCGCTTCTTAGTTTCTTAAGATAGGTGCTAACTTCAAGCAAACTAGTGTCACTAAATGAATACTCATCTAAATTTATATGCTTATCATAGATATTTACCTGTTCGTCAAATATCTTTTCATTTTTACTCTCTAGCACATTTGGATAAGCTGTATTTTGAAAAGAGTGCGTAAAGCTATTTGCTTTTAGCGTTTCGCTCTTTGTTATTTTATTTATGTGTTCGGTTGCTAGATTATTATTCAAATTTACATTAAAGCTTACTTTTCTAGCTTCCTTGCCACTACTTGTATCACTTGAAGTAAAATTTTCATTTTGATTGCTATAAGCTAGTATAAATGTATCATGAAAATAAATTTTTTCATTATCTTCATAAAAATATATACCGCTATCATGGCAAAGCCTTGTTATAAAGGCTAGGTCGCTCTCATTGTACTGGGCTATAAATTCTCTTTTGTTGTAGTTATTTTTGATATTTGAGAAGTCTAGCTCTTTGGTTAGTCTTTGTTTATTAAAAGCTAAAATATCCTTTACTACTTCTAAAATGCTCTGGTCTGTATAAATTCTATTTGCTCTATTTATACTTAGTCTATATAGTGGTGAAGTTAGCTTAAATTTAAAGAAGTATTTTTTATCTATATTTGTACTAGTCTCATCGTCTACGCCAAGATACTCTACATCGCTTACTATTCCACTAAAGTGCATATCGTTTGAGCTACCATCTGGGATGATGTTTTTATTTGTTGAAGACGGCCTTTTTATGCTTAGTTTTATACTTTTATCAAGATATTTATATATGCTTGAGTAACTTTTATCGTTATTGTAGATTGTGTCTAAATTTTCATAAAGCGGGTTTTTGACTAAATTTATATAGGCAAAGCACTCTATGCTAAATATACTTTCCAAATTTTCATAAATATCTGCACGTGTAACGATAAATTTATCATTTGACTCGTTTGCTATCTGAAGAGTTGAGAAGGTATCGTTAGATACGCCGTAGTCCACAAAGCCATCTGTTGCCACTGAGTTACCGGATGCTAGCATGACAGGCTTAGTCAGTGATGATGTTGGTGATGTTAAATTTTTATCCATTTGTTGCTCTTTCAATCTTTTTTCGTTTTCTTCTTCTTGTTGTAATGCCTTTTCAAACATTTCAATATCGGTGTCGGTGAGATTACGATAGTTTTTAAACCACTCTATTTGGTCCATTTGCTTAGCACTTTTAAATTCCCTGTAATGTATATTATTAATAGCATCCACACCTGATTTCACTAAATCAACAACCTCATTACATGTTCCACAACCTAAAGCACCAAATGCTTTTCCAGTACCATCAATAGCATCTTTAGCTCTTGTATATTTATCTTGCTCGCTAAAGTCTTCTAAATTTGTATTATCGTTTTTTATATCAAGTTTCTTTTTATTTATATTAAAGAAATCCATTATTTTTTCCAACTATTAAGTAAATTATCTAAATCTTTTTCATCATTTATGAGTTTCAAAATGTATTTTAAATATTTGTAGTCTTTAGGGTCTTGTCCGTATTGTAGTTGCTTTTTAATTAATTTAAATTTCTCTTCTTTAAATTCTTTATATTTTTGAGTTTTTATAAATTCTAGTAGCTCCTTGCTAGGTATTTTACTCTCAAATCCAACTCCATTATCTTGAAAAAAGAACAAAAATTCTGATCCCATAGAAAAAGCTAATCTACCATTTGGTTTTGTGCCTTTATCTAAAAGGTCATCAAAAGTTTTAAATTTTTTCATTAAAAAGGCGATTTCTAATAAATTTGGCTCATATCTAAGTTCATTACTTTTAAAAGTTATATTCGTATCGCAATTAAACTTGTCTATATAGTAATCTATGATTTTAGTGGTATTTTCATCACTTACATTTTTATCAAATATAGCAGCGAACATATCCGTACAATTTGCTTCGTGTGAATATAAAGATGTTATGAGAAATATGATTATTGCCAATTGCTTCATTGCACTAATTCCTTTTGAGTTCTATTCTTTAATAAATTATCTAAATCCTCTTCGTCATTTACAAGCGTTAGTACTTTCTGCAAAAGAATATAGCCTCTTGGGTCTTGTCCATGTTCTAAGAGTTTTTTAATTAGCTTAAATTTCTCTTCTTTAAATTCTTTATATTTTTGAGTTTTAATAAATTCAAACAACTTAGGACTTGGGGACTGTCCTTCTAGCTTAACACCATTTTCTTCGAAAAAAAGCAGAAAGTCTAATCCTATTGAACCAGCCAACCATACATTATGTACTGCACCTTTCTCTAAAATCTCGTCAATACTTTTAGGCTTATTTGTGCTATATGCAAATTCTAATAAACTAGCTTTCATTGTGAAATTTGGTAAATTTATACTAGCATTAGTATCACATCCAAGATCATCTATGTAGTATTTTATATAGTTAGCCGTTTCAGCGTCACTTAAATTTTTATTAAAAATGAGCCCAAGCATATCCGTGCAGTTTGCTTCATGTGAATATAAAGATGTTATGAGAAATATGATTATAACTAGGTGTTTCATATCGCATTTCGCATATCATATTAATTTAAAAGATAAAGATAAAAAGGGCTCATCTGTGTCCTTCTAGCTAGAAGATGATTTTATTAATCCTAGGGGTAAACCCTAGGTTAGTTTTAAGCTTTTTTAGTAGCTTCTCTCCAGTCGTCGCTTCCGCTTGTGCCTGCAGCTACGTGTTCCCAAACTATCTTTCTATAGTTCATTGAAACTTTGAAAAGCTCTGTTTTGTCGCTGTTTAGCTTGTCTTGAGCATTTGGACTTACTAGAGTAATATCTGTTATAGTTGCATCTTCTAGTTTTGTAGTAAAGAAATGCTCAGCACCACCACTAGTTGATGTTCTATACCAATAGATCTCAACCTCTGGAAGTCTTTCGCCTTGTGTTAAAGCATTGTAAAGAAGTGGAACAGCTTTGTTTAAAGATGTAGTAAAACTAAATGGCTTATGGACTCTTTGACCTGATGGTTGGCCACTTTGTGGATCAGTTGGAACTGTTACTATATGAGAAACCTCTTGAGCCATGATCTCATCTTCGTGACCTGACTGATAGCGATTACCTATACTAGCTTCTGTTGAAGCACCACTTGAAATAAGTCCTTGTGTAGAACCTTTTACTTTAATATACACTGGTTGTGACATATTTACTCCTATTAAAAAGTTTGGATTATTCTATCTTTTATTTACTTTCTGTTTTATTAAAAACATTACTTTTTTAACATATAGCTTTGAAGAGCTTTATGCAATAGGTAATTAAACGCTTCCTTATCTTCCTTAGTGCTTTTTAGTACGGCTCCTGAAAGATATTTAAAAAATGAGTTATTCTCGACTATATCATACATTTGGCTATATAGCTCTTTGCATATAAGCTTAACCAAAACAGTATTTATTAGTTCTGTCGAGTCACTAAGAGGAAGAGTTTTCATGATTGTTTCCATATCTTTTGTATTTAAAGTCCTAGTCTGCTCACTTATAGGGCTCATATTTGGTTGCAATTTTATACTCCCAACTATCTTTGTCAAAAGCTCATCCATGCTTTTTGCAGTAAGCATATTTTGATTATTTGCATTTTCTTCTTCGTTAAAATTTTGAGCTATCTCATTTAAATCTAAAACTGCATCGTGCGCATTTTCATTTAAAGTGATATCTTTTTTCTCATTTATTAATGAGTTTATCTTTGGTTCTTCTTTAAAATCAACATTTGAAATTTTACCAACTGGCTCAAAACGTTTATCATCAAGCTTGTCAAAATTTTTCGTATTTTCTATTATCTTATGGGCTTTTCCTATATATTCATCAATCCTAGAAGGGTCTATAAATATAAATTTTAACTCCCCTATCCTAAAGACATCGCCCAAATTTATGACGCTCTCATAGTCATCTGGAAGCTTTGAATATGAATCACTATAAAAAATTTCACAATCTTTATAGCCACAAATTGTGAAAACCCCCTCTTCAAATCCAACATGAGCGTGTTTTGGTGCGATTGAATCGCTCATATCATTACAAGAAAATTTTGTAGTGTCTAATGAGCCTATATCACCGCCATTTTCATCAAAAATGATAAATTGAGCTGAAAAGCTTGACGCTTTATCGTAATTTTGTATAACTGCTGCTATTTGTTGCATATTTTATCCTTAATAAAGCATCTTCTTTGGTAAATTTATCGTTGGTATGATATCCATAAGCTCTAAAAGCTCTCCTCCATTTGGTGTTACTTCAAAGCCAAAATACGAATCTCTTCTACCATCAAAATTAAGCGTACTAACGCCAACACTACTAAAATTTGAAGCTTTTAATATCTTATACCAGCCCCACTCTCCATCAAAGCTTAGCTCTTTTCTCTCGCTTCCAGTGCTTGAAACTGCATTGAATTTAAACTGTGTTGATATATCAAAATTTTTGCTTGAAACTATCAAATTTGAGGCAATTGTATGATCATAAGTCAAAGAGTTATTAGAATAACTAATATTTATATGGCTAAAATTTGCCGATAAGTCGACAGCTTTTAAATTATAATTTAATTTTAGCTCATCATTTGAATCAAGCATTAAATTTGAAATTCTGTCTATATAGGCAATATTTTTAAGGAAATCTCTGCTAAATCTTAGCTCTTTTGCGTATTTTGGTCTTACTTTATAACCATCAGCGGTTTTACTTAAGATTTGTTTTAGATATCTATCATAAAAGCTATTCCAAGTTCCGTTTTTGCCAAAGAATCTTTTAAATTCTTCTATACTGACAGCCTTTGGAGATTGTTCATTAAATGGATAAAATGGCTTGATAAGACTTTCAAAATCATCAAAAACATCATCTCTATATGCTGTTGATAAAAGTGCTGAAGCGCCATTTTCTACTTGTTTCCACGCAAGTGTCGATAACTTTTGATAATATTCATTTAACTCATCTGGAAGCTTCTTAGCATCATTATTTAAGACAACAAATGGGTCGTTTTCATTTTTTATACCATTTATTGCATAAACTATTTTATCATCGTTGCTTTGAAGCATTTCGAAGTTATAGTCACTAACTTTTTTATAAACGCTTGTTACATCATTGCTTATAATATCTAGCAAGTCATTAGAATTTAACGCATGATAGTTAGTAAATTTAGCACTAAAATCACTGAAAACACGCTTTATCTCACTTGAAGCAAATCCTAGAGAATAGATATATTTTAGTAAATTCTCATCATTTAAATTTGTATTTTGATTAGTTAATTTTATTAAAGAATTTAAAGGATTTTCTCTCTTTGACAAGATGTCAAGCTCTTCTATGACCTCTTTTTTTGTGGTAAATTCATTTGGTTCTATTTCTCTTAAAATTTGGCTCCACTTATCAGTATAATTTTGCAAATAAAGCTCTATTACAGCAATGCTTAGCTCTTTCTTATCATTTGAACTAATATCTTTTAAAGAAGAATTTGTCTCCATTAGCCAAGATTCTATTCCAGCTGTTTGATCTATGTTTGAGCTAAGCTTTGACAAGAAATCTCTTAAATTTTCTTTTGTATAAATTTTATTAAATGGCTTAAATGCTTCTTTTTCTTGGACTACTGTGTATAAATTTTCAACATCTTTTTTAATATCGTAAAAAGATTTATCGTCTTTGAATGATATGAACTCAAGTATGTAGTAGAGTCTTTGTGCTCTTTGGACAGGTGATAGTCTCGTATTTGCTATACTTTGAGCAACTGTATCTGCGGTTATATTTAAATTTTCTGCCTTTAAAATAGCCTCAATATGAGCTAAGAATTCATCTTTTGCAACGCCATATTTTTCAAATTTATCCCAGTTTGTGCTAATCCAAATTTTAAATAAATCCACATTTGTATAGTCTTTGTCAAAGAGCGAATCATACATATAAAATGCTTTTATTAGCTTATCTGGATCGCTTTCATTTTTTAGTATATTTTCCATTTCAGTTAAAACTGTATTTTTAAAAAAATCAGCATTCAAATCATAGTAAAGTGCTTTAACTGGAGTAAAGCCTTTATACGAAGTATCTAGTGTTATATACTCAAATTTAGTATCGCCGCTAAAGATTCTTGGATAGTCATTTAGACTTTGTTTTAGTAAATTTAGAAGCTCAATCTTTTGTGTCGGAGAGAGATCCTTGTATTTTTTACCATCAAGGTATGAAGAAATTTTATTTGCATTATTTATAGCATTTTGCTCTTTTATATTTTTGGTATCTAGAATAAAACTAGAACCCAAATATACTCCAGCACAAAGTATGGCTACTAAAACAAAATTTGCAAATTTTATAAATCTATTTTGAGCACCAAATTTATTTAAGTTAGCTTTAAAAACTATCTCTTTTAAAAATGATTTTACAAAATAACTTTGTTTACTATAGTTATTTACTGCTCTTAAAAGTGGTTTTTTGATGTTATATCTATCGCAAATAGTGTTTGTAAGGTAGTTTATAGGTATATTTTCTTGATAAGCACTGACGAAATAAATTCCATTTATGGTTGAGCTATTTTTAAGTGCATTTTGAGAGCTTAGCTTTGTTACAAAATCTTTCACTAAAGCAAAAAAATTATCAAGTTGTTTTAAAAATAAATATGAACGTTTTTTATCCTCCAATAGGTGTGAAATAGAGTTCTTACTCATGAGATGTTTAAATAGTGACTCACTTAGGCCTTTTAGTTCAGTTTCTAGTGATTGTTTTGAGAAATTTGGATCTAAGTTTATTCCTAGAGCCTTATTTGCCACATCTTCATTGAAAAGCCTGAAATAATCTCCCATACCATCTATTAAGTCAAGTTTGCTAAAAACAATATAAATAGGGAATTTAATATTTAGATGTTTCTCGCAGTCATTAACTCTTTTTATCATATATCTAATTAATTCATCAAAATATTCTTGAGTGCCTTCGAGGAATTTTTTAGTGTCTATGATTAAAACCGCGCCACTTAATCTAGCGTTAAAATCATTTCGTTTTAAAAAGTGTAAAAATTCACTCCAGATACTTTTTTTAAGCAAGTAATCCCTATTTTTATCCACATCATCCTCAGGAAGCTCTTCAGTAGCTGTTGGCTGATACAAGCTCTCTTGTGCAAAATGTATACCCTCAGTATCTAAAAGTGCACCAAATTTTGAAATGTAAAGATTAAAGTTTGTTGTACTTTTGTGTATTTTTTTATAAGTATCCAAACTATCAGATAGTGGAAATTCGATATTTGAGTAGTTTATAAACGCACTCTTTCCAGCACCTTCATTACCCATTATCATTATTAAAGGTAATTTTTTAAAATTTATATCTTTTTTCCATGTTGTTTTGGCATCTTTCAAAGAAAGCATAAAATTTCTTTTTGCCTTACCAAAACTATCCATAGACTCTTTTTTTATCTCTTTCAGCTTGTTATTTTTTTCATCTTTTTGAGATGCTAAATAGTGCATTAATGGTTTGATTAAAACAAAAAATAAAATAACTGCCCAAAATGTAATTAATATAGTGACTCTTGAACTTATACTAGCAAAGCTATATACATCGTTAAAAGCTATAAGTGGAGCGTAAAGCCAAAATAAGATGCTTAATGCAATAGAAGCTACCAAAATGGTGCTGTGTTTAAATCTAAAAAAGACAAAAAATCTTCTTAGGTAATTGATAAATGCCATTGATGCACATCCTTTTACAAATAAATATATTTCTTTAATGTAATAATAACAAATATTTTAGATTTTATATCTAAAAATTTAAGAGCAAAGCCTAAATTTTATAAAATTTGACATATTTTTATTACTTTTAAGCCTTGCACCAAGGCCTATTTTACTATAACTTTCATCTATTCCAAGCCTTAGCTTCATCTTTGGAGAATAGTTTATTTTTATGTATAAATCAGCAACAAATTCATTGTTTGTAAAAAAGATAAGAGTATCTTGAAGCTCTTTAAATTTTCTTCTTTTTGGGAAAAAATCAATAGCTTCTTCATAATCTATGCCATTTATATAAACTGCTATCTTAGTTTGTTTCTCAAAAAGCTTTTTACCAAGTATAAAATTTCTGCCCAAAGTCCTATTTTTGATACCAAGTGAATTTAAATTTGAAGGCGCTATGAAAATTTGATTTGGTAGATTTTCTAGCAAAAATAGTTTATTTTTTAAATTAAAATGACGCTGCAAGGCAAACTCAATCTCTCTTTTAGGCCTTCTTTGGCTAATAATAAGCGGAGAAAATGGTAAGAATTTTTTTGCTAATTTTTTATTGCTTATGTTTAATATATCCAATAAAATCTTTGAAATTTTATCATCAAGCTCTTTTTCAAAGGATCTTGCATAATTTTTTAGACTAATGCTATCAAAGAAAAGCCAAAGCAAGTAATTGTCAAAAAAGTCAAAAAATTTCTCGAAATTATTATCGCTACTCTTTGAAATTTTCTCCAAAATATAGCTTGTAAGATGCGAGCCACTTCCCAAAAGACCCATAAAATTTACGACGATTTTTACTGCATCCTCTTTATTTAAGCTCTCAAGCTCATTAATCGGATAAGCAAAACTTGGGCTATTTTTTAAAAAAATATCTCTTCTATCGTGGTGCTTTAGGCAGTTTTTTACTAACTTAAAAAAAGAAGCTTGATTTAGTTCTTTGTTCATATTAATTTTTTTGTACCACCTAAAAAGTCATAATTAAGCAAAATTTTACTCTTTATACACTTTATTTTAAGCTCGCAAAATGAATTGATTGAGGCAAATTTTGATAAAAATTTAGCCAAATTTATACCTAAAGTATATACATTTCCAATACTCTCAAATTCGCTTTCATCTATATAGAATATGCATAGTAACCCTCTTTTTGCAAAGCCTTGGTCAACTCTATAAATTTGCTTCGTTTTTATATCATAAAGCGAGTTGGCAAATTTTTTAAAAAACTCATCATCTGGCGCACTAAAGGTATTAAGAAGTGCTAAAAAAGAGCCCTTCTCTAGTATACTTTGATAGCTAAAAGATAAGATACTAACTAATTTCCAAAGAAGATTTCCATCTATTTTTACTCGCTTTACACTAGTTGGAATAGTTAAATTTTTAGTTGTTACACCTTGATGAGATAACACTCTATCTATCTCGCCAAGTTTTAGTTTACAAGGCAAGTCGCCATTGCAGCAAAGTGCATCTATGCTAATGGTCTGATCTTTAGAGTCACTTTTAAAAAAAGAAATTTCTTTATAAGAGTTTAGTTTTATATCTGTTTTATTACTGACAAAATAATAATCTTTTGCTCGCTCATCATTTAAAAATTCAAATCTCTCAAAACTTTTATAGTTTTTTAATATCCTTTTTTCATTATTACTACTGTGGGCGACCACCTTATTTATTGAAACGATTTCATAAGCATCGATATTTGAGCGATCTAGAAAAATTCTATATTCGCTTCGTCTATTGTTATTTAAAATAGGCTCGGCACTCATTGCAAATAAATTTATTGCAGGCGTAGCAAAAAGAGAAAAATACTCTAGCCTTGGCACATATCCACTTGGCATATCTTTTGAAAATATAAATTTAATATTAAAGCTTTTTGCGGAAAAATTTTTAAGAAAGCTAAGCCCATTTAATCGCACAAAATTTAACTTTGAAGGAAAAAATGATAGCTCTTTTAAAAGCTCAAATGCTTCAAATCCAAACTCATCACTCTTTATCAAACGCTCGTCAAACTCATCTAAACTAAGTTTATCAGGGCTTAACTTTATCTCTTGATCGCTATCTTCAAAACTTATTGTAATAAATTTCAAGTAATTTTTTAGCCACATTAGGAGCGTAGAAGAGAAGTAAACATTATTTCCAAGATATAAATTTAAAAAATCTATATCAAGTTCTTTAGTGCTAAGCTCGTCCTTTATAACGCTTATATTTAAATTTAGAAGATAATCACTCTTATTGTTTGACATAAAAGCTTTTGTTATCTTTAATGGAAGCAAATTTATGTCAAAGATCGTTTGGAATTTGCACGTTATGCCATTGATCTGCTTTGACTCAACTATACTTCCTTTTGGTATAAATTCTCTCACCCCAGAGAAGTCATCTCTTAAGGTAAATTCTTGCATACAAACTGATGGAAAAGGATTTGTATAGCTTGGCATTAAGATATTTACTAAAGACTCAGCGATTAGTGGGATATTTTCATCTAATTCTTGCCTGATTCTAGATGTTAAAATAGCCATATTTTCTATTATGCTCTCAACATCAGGATCTTTGCTTTTAGTATCTAAAAAGGGTGCTACTTTAGGAAAATTTTTGATAAAAAGAGCTCTTGTTTCATCAAGATACGCCATCTCTTTTTGAAAATAAGCTAGATTATTTTCATT
Source organism: Campylobacter concisus (assembly GCF_001891085.1). Classification (NCBI taxonomy): domain Bacteria; kingdom Pseudomonadati; phylum Campylobacterota; class Epsilonproteobacteria; order Campylobacterales; family Campylobacteraceae; genus Campylobacter; species Campylobacter concisus. Next base: position 25,062 of record NZ_JXUP01000011.1, on the reverse strand, counting down.
ATAGTCCATTATAAAATCTCACAATATCTATTGTTTTTAAAGATAACCTTTAGCAAATATTCTTTGAAATTATCGTTTTTGTGTTTGTAGTTTATATTAAATACGATACGCCAAGGCTTTAGTGAGTCATCATATCCTATAGATGTTACTTCTATTCTATTCTCATTTGAGCTGATTAGCTCATATATTGCCATACCAAGTTTATGACCAAGCTCGTTTATTTCAACACCCATCGACCAAAGATCGATGATACTATCATTTAAGCGACCATAATTACCAAGTCTTGAGTTTAAAATTGTATCAATGTGATCTTTTATGTCGCTGTCTAGATCTTTAAAATATGGACGTAGCTTTGATTCATCACTAAATTCATATAAAATTTTATCTATCAGCGACATAGTAAGCTTACTCTTTGTCTAGTTTTCCGACCAAAGAAAGCTCGAAATTTGCTCCCATAAATTTAAAGTGAGGTCTAGCCAAAAGCTCTATTTTGTACCATCCAGGCTCGCCAGCTATATCACTGACGATTACTTTTGCGCTTCTAAATGGTCTTCTACTTCTAACATCTGCTGGTGGATTCTCCTGATCTGAGATGTATTGTCTTAACCACTCATTTAAGCCGCGTTCAACGTCACTACGCTCTTTCCAAGTACCTATCTCTTCTCTTTGAAGTACTTTTAGATAGTGGGCTAAACGAGAGATTAAAAATACATAAGGCAACTGTGTTCCAAGCCTGAAATTTGTCTCAGCAGCTTTACCTTCTGGAGTATTTGGAAAAATTTTAGGCTTTAGTGCAGAGTTTGCTGAGAAAAATGCGGCATTATTACTGTCTCTTCTTAAAGTAAGAGCGATAAAACCATTTTCTGAAAGTTCGAATTCTCTTCTGTCTGTAATCAAAACTTCAGTTGGAATTTTTGTTTGAATGCTTCCATAATTCTCATAAGTATATGTCGGTAGGTCTTTTACAGCACCGCCACCTTTTGGGCCAATGATGTTGCCACACCATCTGTAATCAGCAAAACTATCTGTAAGTCTTGTTGCGAAAGCATAAGCTCCGTTGCCCCAAAGCATATCATCGTGATTATTTACAGTTTCTCTATAATTAAAGCTCTTTATAGGGTTATCTTCTGGCACATAAGGAGATCTTGTAAGAAATCTATTTACCATACAACCTGTGTATTTTGCATCTTCATTTTCTCTAAAAGTTCTCCATCTTGTATATTGTGGGCCTTCTAGCATGCTTTTTAGATCTTTTATGTTTTCAAGCTCACCAAAGTTGTCAAGTCCAAAAAATTTAGCAGAAAGAGATGTGAGAAGTGGTGAATGGCTCATTGCAGCAATTGATGACATTTTATTTAAAAAAGTCATATCTTGATTTGATTTATCTAGCTCATAATCAGCCACTATCGCACCAACTGGCTCACCACCAAATTGTCCATATTCGGCTGAATAAATTTGTTTATAAAGTGTACTTTGAGTTATGTCTAGATTATTTTCAAAATCATCTAAAATTTCTTCTTTTGTAGCGTCTAAAAGATCAATTTTTACATTTTCATTAAAATTTGTTCTCTCGACCAAAAATCTAATTCCACGCCAAGTTGATTCTAGCTCTTGAAAAGATTTATTATGTAAAATTTCATCCATTTGAGCAGATAAAAGGGTATCAATGTGAGCTATCATCTCATCAAGTGCGAGCTTATTTATTTTATCTTCGGCATTATTTGTTGTTATTATATTTGAAATAAACTCAGCAACTCCTTGCTTTACAACACTATAACTCTCGTCATCTTTTGAATATTTACTCCTTTGCATTATGCTTTCAATGATAGGAGTTTTAACTTTAGTTTCAGACATTTTTATTCCTTATCTTGTTCGTCTTTAATCTCTAAAAGAAGTTGTTTTCTACTATCTTCATCTTTTATAGCTTCTAAAACCGCTTTTCTAAAATCAGGCATATTGCCCATAGGACCTTTTAGTGCAACTAAAGCTTTTCTAAGCTGTAAGAGTTTTTTTAGCTCAGGAATTTGATTTATAATATTGTCTGGATTAAAATCATGGATGCTCTCAAAATCAAGATCAATATTTAAATCTTCATTATTAGAATTTAGCTTATTTTTTACAGAGAAATTTGTATGAATATCTAAGCTTTTCATAACCTGATCAAAATTTATTTTATTGATAGAAATCACTTCACGATCTTCAAGTGGAGTTTGGTTTTCACCAGTTAAATTTGCAACTACCATAAGTTTTAATGGAAGCTCTACATCAGCCTCTTGGTCATTTGTCTTAGTTTTATAAACTATATTTATGCGTTCTTTTGGTGGGATTAGATTATCTGCCATAGTAACATCCTTTTTTCGTAAATGATTTAAGAATTATATTTAAATAAAATTAAAGGTGATTTAAAAAAACATATTTTATCACACAAATGTTTTTGCCTTTATATATACGTCTGATAAATAATCTTTAAGCTCGGTATTTTCTATAAAATTAACTATTTGTGCATAGGTAGCTTTTGCATTATTATTCATACCTTGAGCAGTAAAAATTTTTGATAATTCAAGCATAAAATTAAGCTCACTTTGAGCACTTGAAGCATGCTTGCTTTTGTCTAGTTCTTTTATTAGATCTTCAAAACTCATATCTTTTTTACTATCACTGCTGGAAGTAAATTCCAAAGAATTACTTTTAATAAAAAATTTATTTATATCTTCACTAAAAAAAGCTTCTCCGCTTTGAAATTTAAGCTTTTTTATATCTGGAAATTTATCAATAAAATTTAAAACCATATCACAAATAAGATCACTTTGCCTTGCAAGTCCAGCACTATTTAAAAACTCGCAAAATATCTTAATGCCTTCTATCCAAAATGGATTAAGTGCTAAATTTCTTATAAATTTTTCTAAGTTGTCAAGATTTAGTTCGTTACTTTTTTTAAAAAGCATAATCAGATTTTCATCAGGATAACGTATCTGTGTTATTTGATCGCTACTTGATGGAAGCGCCTTTATTCTGCCCCACATTGCTTCAGAAATTAAAGTATAAGCATTAAAATTTTTAATATCACTCCTTAAAAGCATTAGTGATAAATTTATAAAATATTCTCTAAATTCTCTATCATTAAATGTACTAATGTCATTGCCGCTAAATGAAACGCTTTGATGGTAAGTTGGCTCAGTTTTAGTAATGACTTTTGGCTCTTTAGCTTTTAAAATTTCTTCTTTTTTTTCTTCTATATAAAGCGTATCAAAATATGTACCAAGCTCTTGTGAAAGCTCAGGCACAAGGTCATTAAACGCTTTTGCGTCAGCTTGATCCAAAGCTTTATCATTAGCTTGCGTAAAAAGCTCTATTGTTTGAGCTATTATCTTTTTTTTAGTAGGTAGTTGTTTTTCATTTTTTGCAAGTAAATTTGGCTCTTTTTTTAAAATAGATAGAAAAAAGGCAAAAGCTTTTATAAGTGTCTTAAAAGCCTCTTTGTCATTTAAATTTATAGCAGAAATCGCTAAGAAATTTAAAAGCTTGGCGTCAAGACTAAACTCACTTAAGGCTCTTAAAGATGAGCTAAATACGTAATCCCACTTTATGCTATCATGCATCAAAGTTTTATACTTTGACATTTCATCAGTTAAACTAATATAAAGCTCATTCTCTAAAAAATCTTCATTAAATTTATTACAAAAATTATCTTGCACTTACTTGTTATCCATAAAATTCTCTATCTTATTATTTAGGACACTATCGTTTCTGATATTATTTTGATCCATAGAATATGTACTATATAAAAACGCGGCTGCGATCATAGCAATGGCTAGCAAAATGAAATAAAATTTTAAGCGCTTTAGCGAAAATATCTCAAGAAAGCTTTTCTTTGTCTGTTTTAAGTAACTCTTTTCAAATACATTTTCATCAGCCTTTATAAGCGGAGAAACAGCTGCAGCTATATTTTCACAAAGATAAGAGATTTTTTCATTGCAATCTTCTTGGGTTTCATATTTTCCTTTATAGCCAAGCACCAAACAAGCATATATAAATTCTAAGAAATCTTTATTTTTGCCAACATTTTCAAACCACTTATCCATAATGCCAAAGAATTTATTTCCGCCTAGATTTTCATTAAAAAATCTTGTTGTCAGTGTATTATTTGCCCAAAAGCTGTTCATAAAAATTTCATTTTTTAGCAAGCTCTCATCTATAAAAACACAAAGGCAATATCTAAGTCTAATAATATCGTCTTCCTCGTAAATGCCTAGATTTGATATCTTTGAAGTAGTGCTTAAGATATCGTTTATCAATTTTTCACGTAAATTTGCCATTTCACTTTGTGAAAAATTTTGTAATTTTGAAACCCTATTTGCCAAAAGAAGCAATGGTAATACATGATCTAGTGCAAGATTTGTGCCAAGACCCAAAAGATTTGTTTGACTTAAAACTGAGGTTTCATTTTGATTTTCGTTCATTTTTATCCTTATAATAAAGCCCACATTTTAATGTCAGCATTTGGCAAATTTGCCGTTATATAAACGCTAATCACATTTTGATTTGCAAAGCTTTTAAAAATTTCATCTTTTTTGTCTATCTTATAATAGATATAATCGTTTAACTTCGGTAAAGTACTAGGAACAACAGAAATTTGCTCTACGTTTATACCTCTTAGCTGTGAAGAAACTATGCCTTTTATATTTGATTGAGTATGGATTTTGCACTGCTCTTTGAAATTTTTAAGAAGATACTCATTTTTCGTATCGCTGTGAATAGCAAAATAAATTTCTGAGTTTTCAATAATGCTTGGATTATCAAAAATACAGTCATAAAAGCCGTGATTGTTTTTAACAATTTGCGCCATTATATATTTTGGAGATAAGATATGTGAGAACAAAAGTCTTAGATTATTTATCAAAGGCACAAAAGTTTGAGTTAGATTATTGTGATCGTAGGCTATAAATTCGCTAAAACTATTATCGTGACTAAGTGCCAACAGATCAGCCTGAAAATCAACTAATTTTTCATACAAATACTCTGGGTGAAATTTATCTTTCTTTAGTAAATAAGAGAATATTAAATACCATTTTTTTAGCATATTTAGTGTTAAATATGTTGAAAAATCAAGTCTATTTTTAGCTTGATCAACACCTCCTAGCAACCCAAAATAACTCTCTTGATGTTGCTTTGTAGCAAAGCTAAGCTCCTCTATAAAATTTGTTATGAAGGTGTTTTTATTGATGTTAATACAAGTTGGAATAAATTTTTCGTCAAGTGTTATTTGCTTATTTAGGTCTATATTTTTTATTTTACAAATTGGTATGCTAAGCTCGTAAGGCATCTTTGAGCCTAATACTCCAAGAGATGATCTTTGGCTTGCTAGGGTTAGATTTTCTTTATCTTGTGTAAAGGCAGAAGATAGTTCAAAATCATCTTTATCGTCTAACTCACTTAGTATATCGTTGCTAGCTTCATCATGCACTCTTGAGCTAATAAGTGCTTGCTTGGCTGTAAATTTTAGATTTGGTAAATTATTTTGCAAGCTAATATCGACCAAACCTGAGCTAATAGGTAGTTTTAACACTATAATGGCTGAGTTTAGCTCACTTGGACTTATCTCAAGTGGCTCTGGTAATTCATCTTGATCTGGCGCGTTAAAAATCGTACCATCTTGAGAGATACAAGAAATTTTAGTTAGCCCTATTTTGCCTTGAAGCAAAAGATCGCTTGAAATTTCTAAATCTAAAACACCGTATAAATTTGAAAAAGAAGAGATGGTTTTTAGGTTTAAATTTCTCTCAAAATATCTTTCTTGTTGCTCGAAATGAACCTTATCAACGTTCATTCCGTTATACCAAACGACTTTTAGCTTTTCAGACATTTTATTTGCTTACTTGTATTTTAGAGCTACTAGCGTCTAAAACATTTACGCCATTTTTTGTTATTTCAAAAACTATATTTTTTTCTTTTATCTCTTTTGTAGCCTTATAAGCCTTGATATTTGTCTTGCTCTGATCAGCATAAAGTACCAAAATGCCAACATACGGAACCTCGTCAGGATATACATTTGTAAAAGCATATCTATTTGTATTTGGCTGAATTTGTGTTTTTATAGAGTCAATCTTATCATAGCCTAGTATTTCACCATTTCTCTCGGCTAGATCGATAATGCTAGCTTCTTTAAATTTAGCCACATCTCTTAATTTATAAGCTATGATAGTTATAGGAACATTATCGCCATGATAGTTCAAATTTGAATTTGGCATATTGCTTATAATAAGATCTTTTGCACACCCTGTAAGAAATAGCATAAATACTAAAAAAGATAGAAATCTAAATATTTTTTTCATGAGTTCCTTTACCTGATTTTAATAATATTATTTTTGCGTAATTATATCTAAAAATTTAGATGATGCTCATTTTAAAATTAATGTTCTTAAACAAAACTTTTATATCAGTTCTCATTCTTTTCTATCGTCTTTATTATCTTTACTATTCATACTATCGGCTACTGCCTGTACTATTCCGGTAAATATACTTGCCCCAGCTTCAGCCGTAGTCTTATTCTACTCGCCCACTTTTATGTTTACCCTCTTGTGGCGTTGTAACCAATCCACATTATAAATACAAATATAGCCTGTATCAAAGAAACGCCGCCTATCGTGACGTCCATTTCTTTCAAATTCTTTTTCGAAAAGTCACTCTTTTTTATGCCGTTTTTTATCATAAAATATACATTTGTAAGTATGATTAATGAGACTACAGCATCAACATAATATTCTCCGAAAAGAAGTTTTAGGATTACTATAAAGCCAATACATAATATGCTACCAAAAAATATAATTAGAAATTTTTTCATTTTTTGTTATCTTTTTTGTCTTTATCGTTTTTACTTTTTATGTTATCGGCCACTACCTGACCTGTTCCTGTCACAACTGATACTATACTTTCAGCCGCAGTCTGTAAATCTCCATTGCCTACTTTTATGTTTTTACCGCCTGTTCCCGCAAGACTGCCGAACAGTCCATAAAATCCACCAGCAAAACCTTTTCCGACCACTCTCTCTGCATCTACATCTTTTGATCTGTCTTTAAGCTGAGAATATAGCTCGGTAGATGAGTTAACAAAAGCGCCTCTGACTATTGCCGAGAATAAACCGCTAGCAGCTCCGCCATATGCACCGCCTAATGCATTTATTACTACTTCTGTATGGTCAATATTTTTAAAACTATAGCCGTTATTTATATACTGCGATCCAATATCTATACCTCCGCCTATGGTGGCGCCTGCTACTATACCCGGGGTTTTTGAGCTATCATAAAATTTAATATCTTTTGTTGCATCTTTTATTAAAGTACTAGGACTGCTTTGCGAAGCAGAGAGCTTTGGTTTAGAAGCTGTCACTAAATAACCTTTATCGTTAGTAATTTTATAAACCTCTACCGGTTTATTATTTTTACCTAATTGTTGATATATCACTTTATTTCCCGTTATATCCATACTATGAGCTACATACTCTTTGCCGTTATGTCTTAATATACCGTCGCTACCCAACTTTCCTCCTTTTGGAGTATTGGCTAATAGTTTTTCGTTTATTCTTTCAGTCATTCCTATTTTAAAGATATTTTAAAATTTCTATTTATCACTGTTGCTTTGTTTATTTTTTTAATTTTACATTTGTAAAATTTAACGAATTCTTATTTTTTTCAAATTTAACTTTTTGCTTCTTATGTTTTTTAGGGTTTCTATTCTTGATTTATCTGGTATAAATTTTTTTGGTCCTAAAGCCCAAAAATCACGCCAATAGTAGAAATCTACGAAAAGATACAAAAATAAACTAAATATCCATTTGATTTGTAAATTGTGAATTTAACGAGAAAGTAAAAAACAATAACAATAGGAATAAAAAATGATATACCTATTTTTAAAATTTTTATATTTTTAGATTTATTATAGATTATATAACAATGGCGAATAAACTTAAAACAAAAATATAGTACAAGCAAACCCAAAAAATATAAGATAATCCAAGCAACTAATGGGTGATGATTGGCTAAATATACGATTAAATCTATGATTTTATATTGAAATTATTGCTAGAAAGCATTAAAAAAATCATTCATTACCACTACCGCCGATAGTATTGTCTTTTATCGTAATTGCGAAGTTCATAATTTACTCCTTGAAAAATTGTATGTCTAAAAATATTTCCACCATTTTCTATCATATTATTTAATAATTTATCTTCCCTATTTATTGATTTTGTATTTAAAAAATCTCTCCATTGTTTTGATATTGCCCCAATTGAATGCTTTACTTCTCGCAAAATTTGAGAAATTTGACGCGTATTTGGTATCATCGTCTCTATTCTTATTTATATCCCTATGATCTTGTATATCCATCGATCTTTGGTTTTCATGAGTTATGGTTTTTACTAGATCTTTCATATCGGTTATGTTTTTGAAATTTATATAGCTAGATCCGGTTTGCAAACTCGTATAACCTTTTATTTCTTCGTTATTATATCCTTTTTCATTTTTTGTACGTAAGGCTGTGCGGTATAGTCTTTCTCAAAGCTTTCTTGAAAGCCTTTAAGAAAATTCTTTACAAAGGCTCTACTATGAAGCTCTTCATCTTTACTGTTAAGCTTACTGAAGCTTAATGGCAGTAGCTGGATGTTCCTTAGGGTATTTTAAAGGCGACCTAAAATAAAAGCTAGAAGCAAGAATTTAAAACAAATTTATTTTTATGGTATTAAAAGGGTGATGGCTTTATAATCGTTGGAATTTTTAAGAGACTGTCCCACTTTAGTAACTAAGTGTCCCGCTCTTAAAGGAAATTTTCAAGAAAGGGAAAGAACAAAAGCATCACTGCTAGTGCCTAAAATAGTGTGTTCTGGTGTCACGGGGGAGACTTGAACTCCCGACCTCCGGCTTATGAGGATTTTTTATGTGAGCTCACAAAAGCCTGAAATACGCACTTTAGACGATTTTTTACTTAGTCATTACATAAAACTGTTCCATTTTTGACCGGTTGACTATTAAATATGGGACAACACTTAAGGGAGCGAAACGGTATATATTACTACCGAGCGACACTTGCTCCAAGCATCAGAAAATTTTTTAACGAAAAGCGAGAAATTTGCTTCTCCACATCCACTAATCTCTTGGAAAAAGCCAGAAAAAGGGCTAAAATTCTAGATAATAATCTTTACCTGATAAAAAGGGCGGTTCACATGAATCTTAGTGATAGTATAATCCAATCTTTTGTAAATTCGTTTATGAAAGTAAAGCTTAGCAAGAGTATCAAAGAGCACTCTCTTCTTAACAAGAAGATGGATGTAGAATTTCTAAATGCGCTCAATGACTACTTTAAACAAAGTTTGATAGATGGCGATCTACCTCAAATTTTAATTAAGGATATAAGCAATATCACTAACACTGCTGGCGCTCTTGGTAGCAAGGATAAAGAGAACATAGGGCAAACTCTTTTAGAGAAAAACATACTAACACTTAACTATCTTGTATCAAAGCTTGAGAAGAGCAGTGTGCTCTTTGATGACAAGCGTGAGCACTTTTTCCTTGAAGATGGCTCTAATGATACTAAAGCCACGCCTAGTTCGTTTGATGCTAAGGATATAGATTCTTTTCAAGAAAATATAAAAGAGCTTGAAGATAGTGGTTGTTTGCCCATTACTGATGGGCAGCTTAAGGCTATGGCTCAGAGGATTAGCGAGACGGTTTATGCCATACTAGATCAAAAGTATGGCTCAACTTCAAATTTAAAGCTAGTAAGAACAAAGAATGACCATAGAAGCATGGAAGATATTATATTGGATCCAAATCCACCAAAAAATATCAAGATAAAATTAGATGACGATAGTAGCTTTAGTATTTTTAATCCTAGCGCCAAAATAACCAAAGAGTATGAGATCAGGCAAGTACTGCAAGCAACATCTGGCTCTAGCAATCAATTCTCAGCTTTAAATTTAGAAGATCAAAAGAGCTTAAAGGATGCATTCGAGATATTTGAGACAAACACTAAAAGAGCTGACAAGTGGTCGCCAGATACGCAAAGATTAGTTACTGGCGTAAAAAAGCTCTTATTTTTATACTTTAACGAAGATACGCCAGTTTATAGGATCACGAGAGATAACTTGCTTGAATTTAGAGATCTTCTTTATAAAATTCCAACTAAGCTAGCTCAAAAGAGTAGGTATAAAGATAAAAGTTTATCTCAGATACTTAAGCTAGGAGAAAAGGACGATAAACTCTCTGAGCCTACTATCCAAAAATATATGATAAGGGTTATTCAGTTTTTTAACTACTGCTTTGATAGTGGTTATATAGGTAAAAGCATAACTGCAAAAATGAACGTCAAGATAGACATAGACCCTAGCGAAAGGGCAGTGCTTCCATACGAAGTATCAGAAGCTAGGAAGATCTTTGAGATAGTAACTAGTATCAAACAAAGTGGTAAATCTCCAAGCTCAAGGATAGAGGCTAATGAGCTCTACTACGTCACAATGATAGCTGCTTATAGTGGCATGAGGATAAAAGAGATCACACAACTTCATAAAGAAGATATAGTCTTAAAAGATGGAATTTACTGCTTTAACATAAACACAAATGATGGTAAAACTACCAAGACCAAAAACAGCATTAGGTTTGTGCCTATCCATAGTAAGCTCATAGATCTAGGCCTGCTAGAATATGTTAATAGCAAGAAAAGCGGAAATATATTTAAGGTAAGCAATAAGGACTTCTCTGAAATTTTTAGAAGCCAGATCCAAAGAAAGTTTATAGACAAAGACTCTAAAAAGACATTCTACTCTTTTAGGCACTACTTTATAGACTATCTAGTGCAGCGCGAGGTAGAAGCAAATCTTATAGCTCAGATAGTAGGGCATGAGAAGCAGTATAAAATTTTGCTAAACACTTATGCCAAGCCTATTAACGCTAACACGCTAAAGGCTAAAGTAGAGATGGTATCGTATGAAAATGAATATGGGCAAATTTCAAAGCATGAGTTTTAAGACTATCTTTATATCTTATTTAGTATTATTTTAGGTATTAAATAAAGGATAAAAATGCAAACCATACAAGCAAATTTCACAGCTAGCATAAGCGAGCTAAAAAAGTCTCCAGCTCAAATTTTAAAACAAGCTGGAGATAATGTCGTAGCTATACTAAACCACAATGTCCCTAGTGCATATCTAGTACCCAGCTCTGTCTATGAAAAAATGGCAGAGATAATAGAAGAGTATCATCTAAGTAAAGCAGTAGACGCTGCTCTAGTAAGTGGTGAAAAGCCAGTAAAAGTAAGCTTAGATGAGATATGAGTTAGAGTTCTTACCAAGTGCTTTAAAAGAGTGGCAAAAGCTTGATAACAGTATAAAAGTGCAGTTTAAAAAGAAGCTAAGTGAGCGTCTAGAAAACCCAAAGGTTGCTAAAGATAAGCTACGAGGCTATGAAGATGTTTATAAGATCAAGCTAAGAGATGCCGGCTACCGCTTGGCGTATCAAGTAAAAGATGACGAGATCATAGTATTGGTGCTAGTTGTTGGCAAAAGAGAGAACAACGAAGTGTATGAGATGCTAAAGGATAAATTTAACTAAGCATAAAGCTAGACTTTAGTCTTCTGTGATTTGCTAGTAACTAATTTTATGTTATTAGCTTGTCCTATCTAAAGTGCTATTTTATGATGAGCATAACCCCATACATTTTTATTATTTTATTTTCTTAATTTCATACCAGACTAAATTTCTAAGAGAAAATCCAGAAGCTACAAAAATTATATTATATATTTCATAGTATTTTTAAAAAACACGCATTTTAGCGGCCTGAAGCCTACCGAATTCCTTGTTTTAGGTTGTGAAATTTTATAAAATAACCTTAAAAGATATTTAAAGAGCAAGTCTGCCAAAAATTTTATGACATAGGATTTTTGAGTGGCTTCTTCTTGGATTAGGAGTAAATTTACGTGAGTTCTGAAAAGATAAAAAAACGCAAGGTAACCAAAGTCATAACTAAAAGACTTAGGCTAAGTAATGCAGAATGGTTGGTAATTAATGATAAATTACAAGAAAGTGGCCTAACTTTCTCAAAATTTGCCCTAAGAGCTATGTTGTCTAAGCAGATTTATGCACCAATTATGAGAGAGCTTTTAGCTGAACTATCTAGACATGGACAAAACATGAACCAAATAGCTGCCAAATTAAATAGTGGGCAAAGCCTAGATAGAGTTGGTATTGAGATCATAGCGGACGATAATGATGTCTTACATAAAGTGTATGAAGCATTGGGTAAATAATATGTTGCTTGATTTACTTTGCATCAATACAAATAAAGGCACTAGTGATGCTAGTTAAATTTCTTCGTACTTATACTGGTGGTGGCCTTGGGAGCATAAATTATCTTTTAAATGAGAGAAAAGCTGCTGGAACAGCAAGAGTTATAAAAGGTGATGAAAATTTAACTAGAGCTATTATAAAAGGCATCACCTATAAACAAAAGACCTGTTTTGGTGTTTTATCATTTGAAGAGAAGTATGACTTTTTGACTGAAGAGCAAAAACTAAAAATCATTAAGGATTTTGAACGTGCTCTTTTGGGTGAATATATGCTTGAACGTACAAATGTATTATGGGTAGAGCATTCTGATAAGGATGGACGGCTTGAGTTAAATTTCCTTATCCCTAAGATAGATCTTGAAACAGACAGGTCATTTAATCCTTATTTTGCTAAATATGATCAAACTAGAATAGATCTAATTAAAAAGATCATTAACGATGAGTATGGACTATCAAGTCCAGATGATCCAGCAAAAGAGCAAACTATATTGTCTAGCAAGAAAAACATCAATCATTATAAAAATTTGGAAGAGCTCGACCAAAAGCTGCACGATCTGGTTAAGCAAGGCTATATTAAAAATAGAGACCACATGATTGAACTTCTTAAACAAAATGGTATCGAAATAACCAGGATCAACAAAAAAGGCATAACGATCATACTGCCTACTAAAAAAACAAAAAATCGTCTAAAAGGAGGAATATACGATGCAGACTTCACCAGTGCTCAAAGACTTGGAGAACTCAGCCAAAGCTCAAGCAGAAGAATTAGAGAATTCCATGATAGAAATACACAAGCAGAGTGCAGAGAAAATAGGCGAAAACTTGAGGAGCTTATTGTTAAAAGAGATAGATTTAATCAAGAAAGATATGTCGAAAGAACTTCAAAAAACAATATCCTTGCATCACAAGGACAGATCGGTGATAATCTCGCTATCAGTTGCTACCGCACTAATTTTGGGAATAGCAATTGGCTGGGTAGTGCACGCAATGATATTAAAGGAAGAAGTAGCTTGGACGATACCAAAACAATGGAGATACAGCCAACCTACTGCAGACAAGACCCAGAGGGAATATTACATATCAATTCCAAAAGACGAAGAGATAACAGAGAACGAGCGCAGGAAATTTATATTAATGAAAATGGAGTAGAGGATGACAGCATTAGAGAAAGCATTGCTAGAAGAGAACGAGCGCTTGACCAAGATGATCGAAGACGAAAGGAACAGACACGAATTAGAAATAATGAATTTGCAACAAGACTGCGAGAAGGAGCTTGTGATATTACGGACAAATGTGACAGCGCTAACAAAGAAAGTCAAGAGCTTGAACAAAGATTGCAACGACGCCTTAACGGAATCTTTGCAGCAACAAAGAGATATGTACGAGAGTTCAATATCTTGCTTGGAAGAAAAATTAAAAAATTCAGAAGAAAAATTCCAAAATTTGAGAGAAGCATACGAGAGCTTACAGATAGAGCACAAGATGCTACAAGAATATGTAGAGAATTTATAGAGGAGCGTGAATACTCCAAAAAAACCAGCATACATCACCATGTAAGTGATGTATGCAAGGAAAAAACTCAAAGCCTAGAAGATATGTTTTAAATTTAGCGACTATATTAAGTTTATTAGACAAACCATCTCATTTATTACTTCCAAAAAACCTTATTTGTTACGTTGCCATTTTAAAAATCTACTAAAATATATTTTGCAGACCACAAAAAATAATTTAGTCTAATTATTTTTGTTCTTATGGCTACCTTTAATAAACTTAAGCTTTTATTAAAAAAGCCTATCTTGCATGGCTACTTTAATAAAGAAAATATTTTTTAAGCGTGGGTCAAGGGAGCGGCAAGCTCTCCTTGCGAGCCTCTATGGAGCAACAAATGGTAACATTTTGTAGCTACATAGAGTATGCTCGCCCTAATATCTGAATTGAATTTTGGCGCATACTGGAATTAAATCAGTCCCACCAAAGAATGACTTAGTAAAAGTAAATTTTTGTAATTTTTGTGATTGGCATATTTGTCACTTGTTTATTTTGACTGATAAATTTGGATAGTCAATTATTTTATGGTTACTTTAATTAAAACTTAAAAAGCAAGAAGCTAGGAGGCAAACCACGAATGATATTAGCATCTTAAGCACCAATATAAATTCATACACTAAGCAACAGCACAAACAAGGCAGGTCTGCAAATTTTAGTGATATTTTTAACCAAAAGACCAAAGAAAAGATTAGCGAGCCAAACCTGTAACAACTTGTCAAGGACTTTCTAATCATTTTTATCATTTTTTTGATGTTTTTCACTCTCAATTTCTCTAAGCATTATGCGTTTCAATTTGTCTTGCATTGTTTCAGTAGTATTTTTATTAAAATGTACAACAACTTCATAGGTAGTTTTTCCAATCTTCTTTATTGTTTTTGTTTCTGTATTATTTTTTTGCATATCATCATTCCTTTTCTTGCAATTAAAAAGCGATTAGAATTTTTTACTTTTCCAATCGCTCTCATTCATCTATTAAGTTTTGTGCTTTCTTCAGCTTTTCTTTGCTCTGTATTTTTCTTCTATCAAGTCCCGTTATCCTAAGAGGTAAACACATCTCGATTATCCTTGAATAAATCCTGCCAAGCATTATATCTTCCTGTTCTTTTTCTATATCTTTGAAATTAAGGTTAGTAGTTATAATGGTTGGTCTTGCCTTTAGGTATCTTGCATTGATTACATTGTAAATTTGCTCTAAGGCATATTCTGTATTTCTCTCTATTCCAAAATCATCAAGAATTAGTAGGGTAGGGCTTGTTATCTATTCGATATATTCGTTTCTATCAAGATTAAAGCCGCCTTTTTGTAAGTCGTTTAATATCTGTGCAAAGTTCCTCATTTTTACTGTATGGCTATATTCTGTAATTATAGCGTTGGCAATAGCACAAGCTACATAGGTCTTGCCACTTCCTACATTTCCGTAAAGTAACAGTCCAACATTATCTTTTCTCATTTCTTCAAAATGTTTTACATAGTTCTTTGCTTTTTTGATGATTTCCTTATCTGTATCTTCATCGGCATTTTTAAAGGTGTAGGCTATTTGATTTTTGGATATAAAGCAGCTTTGTCTCAACCTATCTTGTTTTAACAGTTTTTTCTTGTTCAGCTCTATCTCTATCACATTTACAAGCCGTTCTGATAATCATAGGCTTATCCAACATCGGAATTACCTTACCGTCTATTCTTTCATTACAAATCTTGCAATAGATATGTCCGTCTTCTTCATAGTGAGTATCTTTGTTGTAGATAAAATCTGTCCCTTGAATTTTTGTAGTAATCATATTTTCTTTATCATTCATAATTTTAGTCTCCTTTTCTACATCAGGCTCTATAATGCGTTTTTAAGGCTTATTTTTATCTTAACCATAGTCTGACACCTCTTTTATGATTAAACCCTTAAAAACACCTTTTATAGGCTGTCGCTGTCTTCATAGTTGGTTGAATAGGTTCTATGGCTTTTATTTTGATTATTTTTCTGTGATAGCTTTTCTTTATCCTGTTCATACCAATTCATACCAATTAAGGATTGTTACATAGCGGTCTTTGTAGTCTGTGCCTTTACTTTTGATATATCTTAATAGCTTTTCAGTCATTGTATCTGTATGACCTTTCAGACTATCTTTTAGATTTTGGTATTTTTCATCGGTTAAATGAATATTTTGATACTCTCCATAAAGGGACACTGGGGCAACCTGTTCTATTCTCCTCTTATCTAATCTACCCTTAACTATACTATGCGGACAAACGGTTGACACTTGGTTGTCATTTGGTATACCAAGATTTTCAACCTTGATATATGCTCCATTTTCCGTTTGCGTTATACTTTGCTTTTCTTCAAGATACATCGTTTCTTTTCGTCTGTCATTTCTGATGTAGTTATTTATCTTCCAATAGGTAATGACTATAACCCCTCTTTAAAAGACAATTACAAAACCTTTTGTAATTAGAATCTTTAAGTCATCATCATCTGCCCTCATAGATAGATGAAAATACAGGCATTGGCTACTTAATGGCATATCCAAAAATAAGTCGCTATCCACTATCTTTATTGAAAACATCCTTTTATCTGCCATTTTTCTCTCCTATCTTTTGTTATGAAAATGTAGCAACAAATCGTTACTCCTTTTATCTTTTAAGGAAGTCGTGTTTCACTACCCCCTTTGATTAGTACTGTCTTTGATTTAGGTACACTCCCATTTTGGGAATGTGGCATTTGTCATCTTCTTATTTTTCTTTTGTTGTTTTAGATGTCGGTCTTAAAAATACTTTTGCTTTTCTATAAACTGAATGAGCGTTTTGAAACGGTACAATAGAAAAAGCCGACTATACTTTTAACTTTTGTTGTTTCAGTATGTCGGCTTAATGTAAGCTATCTGTTTCAAATTTTTATTGTCAAGGGTGAGCGATAGTGAATGTGCTTTACCCTTGATGATAAAAAAGCGAATGAATTATATTCAGTTGTCTTTTGCCTTTAATACGGAAAAATGCTTCGGCTTTTTTCTTTGCTCCCCGCAAGGGTAAAAGCACCGCAGGTCGCAAGGACACCTAAAGGGTGTATAATTGCGCCCTTAGAAAATCTAAGGGAATTACAATTATACTATGTCCTTGCGTTTCTTAGTCTTTTTGAAATGCTCTTTGCAAAATAGCCTTTATTTCTTCATTACTTTTCTCGCTTGCTCCCTCAATTAAACTTTCTAAGATTGCTCCTCGCTCTATCAATCTATGGTTTCGCTTTTTTCTTTCTTCAAGGCTCGTTTGCTTTCTGATTTTCTTTTCCTGATTTTTAAGCTGAGATAGTTTCTTTTCATATTTTTTTTCTTCTTACTTGCTTTCAATCTTTTCTTTTACTTTTTCTAATTCTGTTTTTATTGTCCATAAATTTCATCTCCTTTCAAGTTTTTTTCATAAGAAAAGACGATAGATGTTTTACTTTCTATCGTCTTGAATCTGTATTATTCAGCTCGACAAACTGAAATTTGACTTACTTCTTGTATTTCTCAACGATTATGCCTGCTACAATACCTACAATAAATCCCGCCGTAGTAACAGCCGAAAACTTAAACTTACCCCAAAGAGAAGGAAGCGCAGAAATCGCAAGTGCATACCAAAACAGATTACTACTGAGCAACCAACCATATAAATAACTATGCTCACCAGTTGAAATATTAGTAAATAGCCAACCAATCAAGTTGCTCTCACCAATATATCACCAGATATACAGCTATGTATCCCAATGTTATATAAACATTTTTCTTTCTCAAGTATAATCACAATCCTTTGTCAAACGGGAATTTTATTTTCCTGTCACTCGTTTATAGGATCATAGTCGGAAGGGACAGGTGCTACTATACTTACAAAGATGATATCCTCATCTCCAGTATTTTTTGCTCCGTGGCAGGAGTCTTTCTTCGATACTATGACATGGCCTTTCTTGAATGGAACCTCTTCATTAGGCTGGGGGTAGAATATTCCCTCTCCCTGAAGGACGATCCATATATCGTCGGAATTGTGGTGATAGTGCTTTTGCAATGTCTGACCGGGTTTGATAACCCAGACCGATCCGCCTGTAGATTCTGTCTGATAAAACGGTGTTCTGACAGCCTTTTCCGGATCCTCTTTTTTTACAAGGTCCATGCAATAGATTCTCTGTTCGCTCATGATTATTTGCTCCTTTGTATTCCATAGTTTAATCGAAAAAATGCGATTTAATGATATACCGACAAATTCTAATTTGTCTACTTCTTTATGTTTTTTAATCGCTCATCATAATATTCTTCTACAAATTTATGATTTTGGTGTTTTTCAATTTGCTTAGTGATAAGCTCTATCATTTGCTCATTTTGTTCTACTGTGTAGTTGAAATTTTTCCAATGAGAAACATTGTCTAAACATATTTCAACCAACTTTTCAAAGGTTAATACCCTTTCATTATCGGAATAATATGTTTCTTTTATATTTTTTGTTGTTGTAACTTGTATATTAGCCTCATATAGAGTGTTCAATACATCAGAGCTAATAGAAGTATCAAGAGTTGCTAAAAACATTTCTCTTGCACCTGTTCTTCCCATTTCTTCAGGTACTTCTTGCCATCTTTCTCTTAATGTGGTTTTTGCACTAATTAAGACAGTATTTCTCTTATTTACAATGTATTCTAAAACACCCGGAGAAACTAAATCTACCAATTTACCAAGACCTTTATTGACAAACTCTTGTTTACCTATATTACCTTGACTGTCAAGTGGAATCCCTGCACCAATCAAAATGAGTTCTATAATACTTTCAAATTCTTTACCTGCTCTACTCCTCCTACTTTGAGTATTTGACAAAGTCAAAGCATATATATGTTCCGGAAATTCTTCCACAAACCAAGTAATTGCCTCTATTGGTGTAAGAGTTTTGATATACTCATCATCAACTAACTCTTTTAGCATTTTTGAAGTAAAGTCTTTTTCTAATGGCTGAAATTCACTCCAACAGCTATTTCTAAGTTTTTCAACAACTTCACTTGCATTACTTAAAAAGAATTCTTTAGGGGCTTTGTCGTATCCTAATGTAATAAAATTATCATAAACTAAGTCATAAGGCTGTTTAAAGCCTTCTTTCCTTTTTTCTTTAACTAAGTTTTTATATTCATCAAGAGAAATATTTGCCATAACTCTTTTCCTTTCTTGAAAAATTTTCTTCTATATGGTACAATAGTGTCAAATAGAGGACAGTTAGTCCTTGAAATAACATATATAAATATAAACTTGAAATAACATATATAAAAAGGATAATATATATGAATATTATACCACAAGTCATAGATAATTCCCCTGCTATTTTAATAAAAAATAAGCGTATCAGATTACAAATGACTCAAAAAGAATTAGCTGATGCTGTTGGTATGTCCAAATTCGGAGATAGGACAATTCGCAGATGGGAAAATGGAGAAAGTCAGCCATCGTCCATTGAGCTGAAACATATTTTATCATTTCCTGAAAAAGTACCTTTCCCCAATAATGAAAATGCCCCCTATAAAATCATTGATTTATTTGCCGGAATTGGTGGTACAAGGCTTGGATTTTACCAAACAGGTAAAACAAATGTCGTATTCAGTAGTGAAATTGATAAATTTGCAGTAAAAACATATAAGGCAAATTTTGGTGAAACTCCTTTTGGAGATATTACAAAAATATCTGAAAAAGATATTCCTAATCATGATATTATTGTCGGTGGTTTTCCTTGTCAAGCATTTAGTCAAGCCGGTAAAAAGCTTGGTTTTGAAGATACTCGTGGAACATTATTTTTTGAAATTGCAAGAATTATTAAAGAGAAACGACCTAAGGCATTTCTTCTTGAAAATGTCAAAAACCTAAAATCTCACGATAAAGGTCGTACCTATAAAACAATAGAAAAAACATTAAAGGATTTAAACTACGATGTTCATTCTATTATACTTAAAGCAAAAGACTTCGGTGTTCCACAAAATAGAGAGCGTATTTACATTGTTGGATTTGATAAGGATAAAATAGATAACTATAAAGATTTTTCTTTTCCAATTCCTCCCTGCCCAGATGTTTCTGTGGGAAATATTTTAGAGCAAAATGTTGATACTAAATACACCATTTCAAATGCACTTTGGCAAGGTCATCAACGACGAAAGAAAGAACATAAAATAAAGGGAAATGGATTTGGTTACACATTGTTCAATGAAAACAGTCCTTATACAAATACATTATCTGCAAGATATTATAAAGACGGGAGTGAAATACTTATTGAGCAAAAAGGAAAAAATCCACGAAAACTAACACCTCGTGAAGCTGCAAGACTTCAAGGCTTCCCCGAAAACTATATCATTCCTGTAAGTGATACTCAAAGTTACAAACAGTTTGGTAATTCTGTTGCCGTTACTGTTATCCATGCAATTGCAAATAACATAATTGATATACTTGATACCTGTACTAAAAAAGAGATTAACTAACTTCAATCTCTTTTTTCTAACTTATTAACTTGTATACCTGCCCTTTTCAGAACCTTTAATTTTTCTTGTTTTCTCTGTTCTCTCCTTGCCTTATACCTTTCCTCATATTCCTGTTGTTTTCCATTTACTTTACGCTTTAAGTAGTTTTGATGAAGTCTATCTTTTCTTTCCTTGATTTTTCTCTCTTCTTCCTCAATTTTTAATCTTTCTTCTTCTTCAGTCAATTCTTCTTTTGGTGGCTCATAGTTACCGATAAAATTAAAATATATCTCTATTTTTTTGCTTTGATGTTTGACTACTTTTTCTATTCCTTTCATGAACAATAATCTTTTCTACAAACTCATTTATCATTGTAGTTGTAAGTTCATCAAAATTTTCATATCGGCTTATTAGAGATATAAACTTTTTCGCCTTATCTGTTTCTTTTTCATATCTTAATATTGCAAACTCTAAGTCTTTAATTTCTTTGCTTAAAGCTATTTGCTCTGTTTCATATTGACTGTTAAGTATCTCATACCTATTACTTGGTATTTTTTCAAGTATCATATCTTCGTAAATACGGCACATCAATCGTTCAAGTTCCTGAAGCCTGTTTTTACTTTCCATTAATCTTATTTTTGTCTTTTCTATCTCTACTTTTTCCTTTTCTTCCATTTCATTTTAAATGGAACGGATAAAGGCTTCGTGATCTTCATCAAGATATTTTTTAATGTCTTTTAAGGTTTCCTGTATAAGGTTTAAGACTGCTTCCGCTTTTATCCTGTGAGTAGATGGACAAAGCGTTCCACAGGGTACTTTCGTGTAAGCACTGCAAGTGTAGTAGGGAATATTTTTGTAATTACTTGTTCTATGAACATACATTTTACTGCCACAATCTGCATAATACATAAGGCCCAGTTAAAGGGTGATATTCTCCCCAACCATCGGGATACCTTTTTACATTTCCTCTTATCCTTTGCACATTATCAAAGGTTTCTTGGTCTATAATTGCCTCGTGGGTATTTTCAAATATCAGCCAGTTTTCTTCAGATACATATTTGCTTTTCTTATCCTTGAAATGCTTTCTTGTTTTGAAGTTTACAGTATGACCTAAATATTCCTGTTTCTTTAAGATACTTACAATTGTAGAACTGCACCAACGATAAGGATGTTCAAACACTTTGCTTTGATGTAGTCCATATCCTAATTTTTGCTGATGGTAAGCAGGTATATCTACTTTTTCACTTTCCAATATCTTTGCTATTCGATACGGACCATTGCCTTGCATGGTCAGATTGAATATTCTCCTTACTATCTCCGCTGCTTTTTCATCTACAATCCACTTATCTTTGTCTTTTTCATCTTTGATATATCCATAAGGTGGAGAGCTTGCCGTATGCTTTCCGCTTTCCCCCTTTGACCTGAATGTAGATTGTATTTTTCTTGAAGTATCTCTTGTATACCATTCATTCATAATATTTCTAAAAGGGGTAAAATCATCTTCTCTATAAAAGCTATCTACATTATCATTGATAGCAATGAGCCTAACTCCCTTTTGTCTTAAGATTTCCATACATTGACCGACTTTAAGATAGTCTCTGCCAAGTCTACTCATATCTTTTACGATTATACAACCTATTATATTACCTTGATTAACTCCGTTCATCATTGCCATAAAGCCCGGTCTATCAAACTGTGTTCCGCTTATTCCATCATTTGTAAAATGTATGATGTTGCTTAAATTATTTTTACCTGCATATTCTTCAAGGATTTTCTTTTGATTTACAATAGAATTGCTTTCTCCTTGAAGTTCATCATCACGACTTAATCTCTCATAGAGTGCTGTTATCTTTTCATAATTCCTCATTTTTACCCCCTTTCTCTTAGTTTCTTAAATAAAAAAGAATTAAGAAGTACATATTTCACTAATATAGTGATTAAGTGTTCTCCTTAATTCTATTACTCCAAGAGCCAGCTAAATTTACTTATACTATTCCCTCTCAAAACAGTCTCGTCTCTTTAAATTTTAATGACCTTCAAGCTTATGGCTACACAGTGGATAAAGCAGGTTTTATGGGAGCTGATTTTAACAAAGCCGCAGGCTTGCCAAAGGACTTTAAAATCCATAAAAGCACACTTGATGAGTTTAGTAGATTTGCCGAGCGCAACCATGTGCTAAACCGCATCAAAAGCAAAGACGAGCAGATAAAGATCTTTGATAACATCGATATGGCTGACACCATAAAGCACTACTACAGACTATTTGATCAAATGACCTCTGCTTTAGGCGATGATAAAAAGAGCTACACCCTTGCAGATATAGGCAAACTACCAAAAGGCTACAGCACAAAAGGCACTCGCTATGATGCCAAAGGACACCTACTAAAAGATCTATCAAACTCTACTATCTCAAACATCTACTCTAGCACTGATGAGCTAAATAGCACTAAATCTCTTAGCAAAGAACTTTCAAGTGCAGGCGTTAGGCTCATAGTAAAAGAGGTTGATTTTACGATGAGCGAAGCAGGCGATGAGTTTAGCTTCAACCCTGATATGTCGGTATATCAAGCAGATGAAGGTTACAGCAAAGAGGCTCTTTTTATGGGATTTTTGCGCAGCTCTAGACCGCTACCAAGTGATAGTGCAAAGACTAAGCTTAGCAGTGCTGCCTTAAATGATATCTCAAGCACTGGAGAGCATAAAGAGTATTTTGTGGATTTTGAAAAGGTGGGCAAGGACAACGAGAGCATAAAAGCGCTCATAAAAGAAAGACTTAAAGAGCTAACGCTTTTGATGTATGCAAGATCAAAGAACATTAGCGCAGAAAGTGTTGCCTCAAACGAATATGAGAAATTTAAGCCAACTAGCGAGGATATAAATTCTCTAGCAAATTCTTGGAGCGAGAGGATAGGCTCTGTTAGCAAGACTTTTGTGTAGAGAGAAGTCATATATAAACTAAATTGTTGAAAGGTCGATTTAGTTATTGATTATACTCTAGCCCATAAAAGCATTAAACCTAAGTAGGTTGAATTCATATTCTTTAGCTGAATGTGTGTTAGTGTATAAAACAGCACTGCTGGATAGGTGGTAATATGCTCTAATGCAAATTAATACCATTAAAACCTATGAAAGAGATGCTGGAATATCTAAACAAAGTGAGACCTTAACAATGCTTAATAATATAACCTATTCGCCAAATCTAAATAACGATTCACTATTTGAAGGAAGTAGAGTTAATTATAAGAAAGTGATGGGCAATAGCACAAACTTTACTGGACCTTTTAAATTCTACAATGATAACAAAAAAACCATTTGGGGCAAAACATCAGATAATGATTTAGAAGGACAAAAGATACGTCAAACTTTAGCAAGATTTGGTTTGTCTTTTAGTAATGAGGGTCGTGAGCTTCTCGAGTCGTCTAATATAAGTGTAGATGAATTTATTGAGAGGTATTCTAAAGTTATAAATAGTAGTATGCCACAAGAGATTGGTGATGATAGACTAATGGATCAAAAAAGCGATCATGAAGAACAAGATAATCAAACTGATACACAAAAACAAGAAACCTTTAAGCCTATGCAAGTAACTAAAAAATTTAAAACTTATGATATGCAAGCTGATGAGAAATTTAAAGCATTTTACAAATTTATAAAAACTGAATTTGATAATGGCGAAAGCATATTTGAAATTTTAGAAAAAGTCGCAAATACAAAAGTGGATAAAACCGCATAAAAGAACTAAATTTAAAGCAATCATTGTTTTCTATAATAAATAAGATGCTATCTTTAACCGATCAAACCATCTTATTTAAAATTTGCTTCTTGTCTATCTTTTGCATAAGCTCTAAGACATCTATGCCTCTTTTTTCTTTGAAATTTAAAAGCTCTCTTGCATAGAGAAATTTTTGATCCTTGTTTATATCATAGGTCTCATACTTCTTCTTAACCTGCATAGGTTTAAATTTCTTCTCAGCCTGCTCTTTGGCTAAATTTGCATTGTATTCTTGTTCTTCTTTGTGTAGTTTAGCCAGAAATTCTTTATGCTCTTTTGTAGTTTTTTCTACATCTTCTCTATAAAGCTTCTTAAACTCTTCTATACTTAGATCTGCTCTAGCAAACAAAGCAGCACCATCATTGCTCATCATAGTGCCTTCCGGAAATGATTTTACAAAAGCTTCTAGTTCTGCTTCCTCTTCTGCTGTACCAAGACCAATCATAAAGCCAATTATTGTTGGCTTGCCATCAACAGAGTTGGTAAGTAGCCAATCCATGTGAGATTGTAATACATTGATCTCAAATTCCTCTAAGGTCTCTGGATATTTTGATAATAAAGCTCGCCTTTCATCAATGGTATAGCTATACTTTTTTGAAAGCATATTGTCTATCTTCTCTATGGTTTCTGTTATCCAGTTTTCACTACTTCTGTCTTCTTTGATGTATTTTTCAACATTATCAATTATTAAATTTTGCATATATGAATCAATTAAAGCCTTTTCTTGCTCCTTTGACATTTTTGCATTTTCTTTTTGGATAGTGTTATCTTGTATCGGTGTATTGCTAAGTCCGTTTATGCTAGTTATCATTTTAAGCTCCCCCTTACGCCTTTATATCAACGTCTCTTTTTATACCAAGCATATCCACTAGATATTTTCCAGCTGGGTTTTCATTTAGCTCTTTTACTAAATTTAAAGGTGGCATGCTAAATTTTAAAAAGCTATCCATAAAGTCTTTGCTCTTTTTG